>NZ_WSPP01000020.1:0-25422 GCF_009767705.1 Myroides sp. LoEW2-1
CATTATAATAAACCTTATATCCTTACACATTACGCAACAAAACTTATAAAATTAAGATTATTACGATAAATAAAAATTGTTTTTTTATTATAAATCCATTAGAAATTTTTTAGTGTACATAGGATAACGTACTTTTGCATCACTAATAAAAAATAAAGATTATTTAATATTTAAAAACTTCAATCTATGACATTTAAAGATTTGCACCCAGCCGACATAGCTGAAGCTATCTCTGAGATGAAGAGAAAAGAGCGAAACCTTGAATTTCTAAAGCTTTCTCCTGATCTGAAGGTCGAAGTATTCTCATTTTTAGATATAAATATACAAGAGGAGATTGTTCGCAGTATGACTCAAGAGGATTATGCGGAAGTTTTAAATAATCTTGAACCAGATGACCGTACTGAATTACTTGAAAATTTTCCTGATGAGTTAATCAAATACTCTATTAACTTACTGAATGCGGAAGAAAAACAGATAGCGCTTAACCTAATTGGATATAATGAAGATAGTATTGCGAGGTTAATGACGCCCTTGTATATACAAACAAAGGCGAATAGAACTGTCAAACAAGTCTTTCAACACATTAAAAAATACGGTAAAAAAGCGGAGACTTTAAACTATATTTATGTAGTCGATGATCACAATCGATTAATTGATGACTTAAAAGTTGGAGAATTACTTCTTGCAGAAGAAGATACACTTATATCTGAATTGATAGATAGTAATTTTATTGCTATAACGACAACTACACACACAGAGGAAGCATTTGATATTTTTGAAAAATACGATCGCTCTGCTTTACCTATTATAACGGAAAAAGGAGTATTAGTCGGTATTGTTACATTCGATGATATCTTAGACGCTATTAAAGATAGGGATACAGAAGATATTCAGAAGTTTGGGGGGATGGAAGAATTAGATCTTTCGTATACTCAAACACCATTATTTGAATTAGTTAGAAAAAGAGCCGGTTGGTTAATTATCCTTTTCCTTGGAGAAATGCTTACAGCATCTGCAATGGGACATTTTGAAGATGAAATAGAAAAGGCAGTAGTATTAGCCTTATTCGTTCCACTTATCATTTCCAGTGGAGGTAACTCCGGATCTCAAGCAGCCTCATTAATTATACGTTCTATGGCCTTAGGAGAGCTAAAAATAAGCGATTGGTGGTATGTAATGCGCAAAGAACTTGCATCAGGAGTAATGTTGGGAGGTATCTTAGGTATTATAGGTTTTGTTAGAATTCTTATTTGGCAAAAATCGCACATTTATGACTATGGTGAACATTGGGTTTATGTAGGACTAAGTGTTGCAGTTTCCCTTCTCTTTATTGTTTTATGGGGAACGTTATCAGGCTCACTGATTCCATTTATCTTGCGAAAACTTGGTATGGACCCAGCAACTGCATCCGCTCCGTTTGTAGCAACCTTAGTAGACGTTTCTGGATTAATCATTTACTTTACAATTGCAGCAATGTTCTTAACAGGAAAAATATTATAAAAATACAGGTTAACAAAAAAGGTGTAAGTACTTGAATACTTACACCTTTTTTTGTTACCTACTGTTGAGGAAGTGTTCTATATGGACTTAATATCTTTCCTTCTCCTGTCATAATAGGAGAAATTTCTCTGTTGTAAATTTCAGAACTGACATCCTTATCATACACTTCAACACTTTTTTTGTATGCTGTCTTATAGTCATTTGATTTAGCACTTAAACCAACTTTACTACTACAAGACGAAACGATAAACGCTATTACGCTAAGTTTACATAAGATATTCATACTATTGTCTATCAAAAAGTTAATACACTCAAAGATAGCAATAAATATAAATTATACTTCCTCTCTAAAATTGACCTTTTTCATATTTGGCAAAAATGCAGCAATGATACCTATTAAAGGTAAATAAGCACAAATATGATAAATAGTCTCAATAGAAGTATGATCAGCCCACCATCCTAAAACAGCAGAACCTAAACCTCCCATACCAAAAGCAAAACCATAAAACAATCCAGATACCATACCTATCTTTTTAGGTAAAAGTTCTTGCGCATAAACTAAAATTGAAGGGAAAGCAGATGACAATATAAATCCGATAATGACAATCAATATTCCAGTCCAAAAGAGATTTGCAAAAGGCAATAAAATAGTAAATGGTGCAACACCAAGCACTGAGAACCATATAATATACTTTCTTCCTACTCTATCTCCAAAAAAGCCACCAATCAAAGTACCAGCTGCTACAGACAGTAAAAAATAGAACAAGTAAACTTGTGCTTGTACTTCGCTAATTCCAAAGCGTTCCATAGTGTAGAATTGGAAATAACTCGAGATACTCGCTACGTAAAAATACTTTGAGAAAATCAATAAAAGCAATACAATAATTGACATATTCACTCTAAGCTTAGACAACTCAGGTATGCGGATTACTTTCTTCGCTTTTGATGCTTGGTGAACCAATACTTTTTTATACCAGTTACCTATAAACACATAAAAGAACTGAGCGATAATAGCTACCACTACAAACCACAATAAGTGTTGTTGTCCATGTGGTAATACAAGCCAAGCTACTAATAAAGGAGCTAAGGCAGTTCCAGTGTTTCCACCGATCTGAAATATAGACTGGGCTAAACTTCGTTTGCCTCCAGATGCAACATAGGATACTCTTGATGATTCTGGATGAAATATAGAAGACCCTATACCTATTAAAATAACTGCACATAACACCATCGCATAAGATGGAGCATAACTCAATAGAATCACACCTAACATACTGCATATCATACCGAATATTTGAGAGTAAGGCTGAGGATGTTTATCTGTATAACTACCAACTAAAGGCTGCAATAAAGAGGATGATAATTGAAAGCAAAAGGTAATCATACCAATTTGAGCAAAACTCAAGTTATAATTATCTTTCAACATAGGGTAAGCTGCAGGAACAATAGCTTGTATTAAATCATTGCATAAATGTCCAAAACTAATTGCAAGCAAAATTGGATAAACAGTGCGCTGTGCTTGAGTTTGTTCGTTTATCTTACTTATCACTCTACTTGGCACACTTAATAAGTTATTCATATTTGATTATTTAAAATTGGGAAAAGCAAAGGTAGTATATACAGCCTAAGAACATAATTTGATATTCTTAAATTATACGAACGGATAATTTTACTACATTTACTTTTTATCAACTACAAAAACTTATTACCGTGCACACATCAAACCCTCATCCAAACAAATCAGCTTTACAAGAAAATGAAGGTATTGAACAACCAAATATTACCAATGCACAGGCAATTAAGCGATTTCAGGAAAGGAGAAGAAAAAAAATCAATACTGAAGAAATAATTAATCGCATCATTCAACAGGACAAAGTAGCACTCAGCCAAGCCATTACTTTAGTAGAAAGCTTAAATTTACAGCATCACAGTCAAGCAGAACAAATTATTCAAGGCTGCTTACCCTATGCCAATAAGTCTATTCGAATCGGAATAACTGGAGTTCCTGGTGTAGGTAAAAGTACTTTTATTGAAGCTTTTGGTAAACTACTCACTTCTTTAGGTAAGAAGGTTGCTGTTTTAGCCATTGATCCCAGTAGCAGTGTCACTGGAGGAAGTATATTAGGTGATAAAACAAGAATGGAGGACCTTGTAAAGGATGAGAACGCCTATATTCGTCCTTCAGCATCGGGAGATAGCTTAGGTGGAGTTGCTCGAAAAACAAGAGAAAGTATAATCCTATGTGAAGCTTGTGGATTTGACACAATCCTTGTTGAAACTGTTGGTGTAGGACAAAGTGAAACAGCAGTACACAGTATGGTTGACTTTTTTCTATTGCTTAACCTCGCTGGCGCAGGTGATGAATTACAAGGAATAAAAAGAGGTATTATGGAAATGGCTGATGCTGTTATTATAAACAAAGCTGATGGCGAAAATATCAATAAAGCCCAACAAGCTAAACTTGAATACAATAGAGCTCTACACCTATTTCCAAAGAAAGCATCTGATTGGACTCCTAAAGTACGTACATGCAGTGCCTTGCAAAACACTGGTATATTGGAGGTTTGGAATCTTATACAAGATTACATCAATCTGACCAAAGAAAATACTTATTTTGAAAATAGAAGAAAAGAACAAAATCAATATTGGATGATGGAAACTATTAATGAAAATATATTGATGCGTTTTTATAATGACCCTATAATCAAACAGCAAATTGTACACAATAAAAAAGCAGTGCAAAATAGTGAGATATCACCTTTCGCAGCTGCTCAAGATATTTTAAAACTTTATTTCAAAGAATAAGCTTTCAGAAAATTAATCTTCTAAATCTTCATCTTCAACATATCGTTCCATTTCGCGTTCGTAAAACTTTCCTGCTTGTACGATTAGCGTTTCCATTTCTGACTCAACTTCACTTTCTTCAGATTCTTCTATAGACTCTAAAAATTCTATCTCATCTGTATTTAAGTTAATAATAAAACGAGGAAACTCTAAGTGAATAATGAAGATATCGTCTGGGTTATCTGTATTATCTGCTAAAACGAATTTAGGTAATTCCATTGTATAATGTATTAATTGTTTCTGATTAATCTATTTGATAATATGTGGAAGCGAAGATATAAAAAAATTGCGGCCATTGTTAATCCTGCTAATAATCCAATCCATATCCCTGGAGCACCAATTTCAGTATATAAACTCAAGTAGATTGAAACAGGGAATCCTACAATCCAATAAGAAATGAATGTTATAATCATTGGTATATTGACATCTTGTAGTCCTCTAAGTGCTCCTAATGTCACTACTTGAATACAGTCTGAAATTTGAAAGAATGCACAGATTAACAACAGTTGACCAGCAACTGCAATTACTTCACTATTGACTACCTCATTTACCAAGTCCTTGTTATCCAAGAAAAGCATTGGAATATAATTTCTAAACACTATAAAGAACAAAGCGAAACCTATATAAATAATTACAGCCATCAACATAATAGATCTTGCTACGGTCTTTAATTTTACATAATCCTTTAGTCCTCTTTGATTCCCCACGCGAATCATTGCTGCAACACTTAATCCACTGGCGAACATAAATGTCATAGAAGACATACTCAGTGCAATTTGATTAGCTGCTTGAGATACAGTACCGATCATGCCCGACAACCATACTGCCCCTACAAATAATGCTACTTCGAAGAAGCTCATCATACCAGAGGGTATTCCTATCTTGGTAATTTTACTCAACATATCTCTACTTACCTCTGATAATTTAATATCCAACAGAAAAGGTTTGAACATTTCTTGCTTTCTCAAAGCAAAATGCATGTAGGCAATCATGACCAATCGAGAAATCAAAGTCCCATATGCTGCACCTAACATTCCCAGCTCAGGAAAAATCCAAATACCATAAATCAAAAAATAATTAAATAAAACATTAGTTACATTTGATATTACAGTTGCATACATGGCGTTCTTGGTCTGCGATTTTCCGTCTGCAAATTGCTTGTAGGCTTGATACATTACCATGGGAATCAACGACAAAGCTACGATATCCAAAAAGGGCTTTGCTAAAACTGTTACTTCTTCTGGTTGTCCCATATGCATAAGCAACGGTTTAGCAAAGTAAATTATCGCAAACAATAATATACCTAAAGTCGTACATAGAAATAGTCCGTTCACAAAAACTGAACGTCCTTCTTTTGTATTATTCTCCGCATCACTATGCGCTATTAAAGGCGTAAGAGCTGTTGAGAAACCTACTCCTAAAGAAATAGCTATAAACACAAAACTATTAGCAAGTGAAGCAGCTGCTAATTCAGTAGCACCTATTTTCCCTACCATTATATTGTCTATTACTCCAACTATGGTATGTCCTAACATAGCTAAAATAATAGGGTACGCTAACTTTATATTATATCTAAACTCACTAAAGTAAATCGATAAGTTCATCCTCTAAATCTTTTTTGCAAATATAATGAGTTGATTTCGATAATATATCTCAATTATACTAATGCTTTAAAAAGATTTCCCCTATTCCTATAGTATTAAAAAATAATCTAAAAATAAAAACCTCACTTCTTTTTACAAACAAGGTCATACAGCAACATTAAAAAGGTTATTCTACATTGACTTATTCACTCATTAACCTCTCCTTGTACAAAGCTAAATCTGCCTTTACATTGTCTGGCAATTCAGGAATCTTAATATCGTCATATTGGCTCATTACCTCCTCAAGAATACTTGCGAGTATATAACGACACAAATCTTTATTATCTGCTGGAATGACATACCACGGACATTGCTCTGTAGAAGTTTTACTGATTGCCATTTCATAGTAGCGTTGATAATCCTCCCAATACTGTCTTTCTTTGACATCAGCTGGCTCAAACTTCCAATTGTGTTTGTCCTTATCTAATCTGCGCAGTATTCTACTCTTTTGCTCATCCTTACTCATGTGCAAAAAGAACTTTAGCACAATCACGCCATTATTGCTAATGTGCTTTTCAAAATTTTGTATTTCAGTGTATCTTTTTTCCCAGAAATCATCAGTGATATCCTCTAAACTCTCAATGTTAGGAATGCGCTCATTCAGCACTATTTCTGGATGTACTTTAGAAACCAACACATTTTCATAATGGGTGCGATTAAATACTGTAAACTTTCCTCTTTCTGGAAGAGTAACATAATGCCTCCACATATAATCGTGTTCTAACTCAAAAGAAGTAGGTCGCTTAAAACTCTGTACATCAACTCCCCTGGCATTAAAAGATTTAAATACCTCTCTGATTAAACTATCTTTACCCGCAGCATCCATCCCTTGTAGGCAAATCAGAACACTGTAGCGATTATGCGCATACATTACATCTTGAAACTTCCCCAATCGGCGACTCACTTCATCTAATTTTCGCACTGCCTTTTTTGATTTCATCTCAAAATCAGGTTTAGTTGCAAGTTCATCTAATTTTATATCCCCTAATACTTTGTACTTCTTTTCAAATCCCATAATCATCTTTATTTTAGAACTTAAAAATTAACATTTTTTATTTAGATTTGAAATTATATATCCAACATTTTTTAAAATGAAACAATTGACATTAGAATTTCTATTCCACATATTTGGATTAAGTGCTGCATCTGGTATAGCATACAACGATGAACAAATACACCTCATAGCTGATAACAGCACTTACTTATATCACTATGACATGACTAATACTCTCTTTACAAAAACTCCTTTAAGCCAAGAAGATTATGGTCAAGAGAATATCGCTAAGAATATGAAACCCGATTTTGAATCCATCACACAAAATGAATTAAACTACTACATATTTGGTTCAGGTTCTACAGAGAAAAGAATTGACTTAATTGAGGTGCACAAACTAACTAATGAAGTTATCAGTACCCAGCAACTGGATATTCTTTACGAGTCGATGAAAGCTTTTGCAGGTATAGACAATGACAACTTCAATATCGAAGGTGCAATATTAGACGGTGAGACTTGGTATTTTTTTAATAGAGGTAATGGACCTAAAAGTCAAAATGGAATCTTCATTGTTACAGGTGAGAATATTATAGATAACTTTAGATTAACTTACTTTCCTATTAAACTACCAAAGATTAATAAAGTACAGAGCTCTTTTACTGATGCTGTAAAAGTAGATGAAGATATTTACTTTTTAGCTGCTGCAGAAGATGTAGCATCCAATTACAAGGACGGTGAAATTAAAGGAAGTTTAATTGGAAAAATCAACTTAAAGAAACTCAAATTAGAAAAGACCAAAGTCATCAGTGAGAATCACAAGTTCGAAGGAATTACTATATACAAACAAAATGCTAAAGAAATAGAATTTCTCTTATGTGAAGATCCCGACAACGACAAAAATCAAACGGGTATATATAAACTAACAGTAAACAAATAAAAAAGCAGATGTATTCACATACATCTGCTTTTGCTTTATCAGAAATAAAGCTATATTGAATTAGTAGTTTTCTTACAAATAAACCTTCTGTTGGTCCAGAGTGCTAAAATAAAGTAAAATATACAAACTAACCACATTTGAATAAAGATATCTTTAATTTCATATAAAGATGCACCAAATTGCGACAAGGAAACATATCCCTGTGCTCCTAATGTTGTAGGAACAAATACAGAAAGCTTTTGCATCCAAAGAGGAAAAGAACTCATTGGCCAAGATGCTCCAGAAAACAACATCGTTGGCAGTGAAAAAATGGTTACAATCATTAACGCCTCCTCTCTTTTCCTAAAAAAGTTAACGGCTGTCATTCCCAAGAAAGTAACTGCCAGAATAAAAGGAATTAAAAATACGATGATTTCAAATAAATTCCCTCTTAGTGGGAAATTAAATGCTCTTGTCACAACTAACGTAGCAATCATCATTAAGAACATAGAGAATACTAAATAAGCTAAACTCCTTCCAATCGTAGAAAAGAAAATACCATATTTTCTATTCGCATAAGAAAATGTTCTCGCAAACAAATTTCCCTCACGTAGTGTTCCTCCTATCACTCCCATAGCAGAAATCTGCAAAGTCTGTAAAGCAATTAAAAACACCACTGGCAATAAGAATGTTCCGTAACCCGAATTTATGTTATACAAAGGAACTGGTACGGGATTAAATGGTCGTCTACTTGCCATTGCCTGTTTCATAGGTACACCAGAAGACATCGTTTTATTTACTTCTATCTGCGCATTAATCGTCCCCATAGTACGCATTACTGCCCCTATAGTTTGCTTATAATAAAGCATATAAGCAGCGTCACAATAAGCTGAAACTGAAGGAGTCAATCCC
Source organism: Myroides sp. LoEW2-1 (assembly GCF_009767705.1). Lineage (NCBI taxonomy): Bacteria > Pseudomonadati > Bacteroidota > Flavobacteriia > Flavobacteriales > Flavobacteriaceae > Myroides > Myroides sp. LoEW2-1. The sequence continues at coordinate 8,810 of NZ_WSPP01000020.1, forward strand.
TTTTGAATATCATGTCCAAAATCTGGTGGAATAATAATTATACCATGTACTTTTTCTTCTTTATACAATTGTTGCGCTATGTCAACACTTTGCGTTTTATAAGTTACATTTACCTGAGCTGTTGCATCTAACATTCGCCCTACTTGTTGACTTAACTTAGAGTTATCTTGATCTACCACTACAATTGATAAATCTTCTATCACTTCGTTTGAATAAACGTAAGAATAAAAAAAGAAAACAAATAAAACGGAAAATATATAAGATGTAATTACTGCTGAATCAGAAAAAATCAACTTAACCTCTCGTTTAGCACCTTCAAAAATTAAAGCCAAACCTGCTATTAGATTCTTAAACATTGTAGCCTCCTTTCTTTAATCGCAAATAATATATCGGAGCCGAAATAATACCTATAACAACAAATACTGATAACACAATCAGATAAGTACGTTGCATACCATTAAAAGAGATACCGCGAACAGCATAGCTAATAACAAATCTCAAATAAGAGTGAAAAGGAAAAATATAATTAAGCCCTTGCACAAAGTTGCTCATCCCTTCTGGCGGGAAAGTATAACCCGTAAATGAAAAAGCCAATGCAGTATATCCTCCTCCAATCGTCATAGCCGTACGCAAACTTGTAACAACCGAAGTTACAAATAGCGCCATAGATTGACACACAATAATGAATGATAATGTAATCAAGTTTATAAAAGCAAAGCTGCCATTTAATGGGGCTTGTATTTTATAAAACAACAAACTATTCATAAAAAAGCCTACAATAAAGAACACAATTGTATAGGGAAGTAATTTTCCAACTATCGCAACAAAAACTTTATTGTTTGCTTGCTCTAATAATTCATGGCCTCTTTTGTATTTTAAAACATTCCCAAGCGCATAAATCGAAACAATCATTACCACAATTTGAAAAGCCATTGGCAAAAAGCCAAGGTTCAAATAAGCACCATAGTTTAAAAAGGGATTAAACAAAGTGTGACTATCTGTTCCAATAGGAGTAATAACTCCCTTAGTTTGCTCAGGCATCATGCCCTTTTTCTTTAGTATTTCAATTTGTGCACCTGCAGCAAAAGAGCCTGCTATCAGTTGAAAATCACGTTGAATCAATCCTGCAGGTAATAGATACTGTCCATTAAAATAACACATCACATTAGGTGCCAATCCGTTTTGTACGTTCTTATGAAAGTCTTTTGGGATAACAATAAGTGCAAAAGACTTACCTGTTCTAACCGTTCTTTGTCCCTCTAACTCATCTGTAACCTCATAAGCTATATCCATAGTAGCATTAGCATCAATCATTCTGACTAATTGACGAGATACACTACTTTTATCCAAATCTAAAAGTGTCACAGGCAAATTCCTTGCTACATTTTCCGACAATAGACTTGAATAGAAAAAGAATAAGAGAGCCGGTATTCCGATCATCAAGAGCAATAATCTTGGAGAAGAAAATATTCTAATACACTCTTTCTTAAATATGGATACAAAACCTTTTTTCACGTTAATATGATTTATTTCAAACTTTTCTCTAAAACTAAAGCACTCATTCCAGGACGTAGACCATCAACCTTTTTCACTGGATAAGCTTTAATCAGAAATGTTTTCATATCGAACTCCCCTTTAGTTTTTGTTGCACTCCACGTTGCATAATCTGCTTGAGCTGCAATATACTTTACTTCTAATTCGATCTCTTGATTACCTAATGCAGGAACGCTAGCATGTAACTTAGCTCCCATTTTAAAATAAGGCATTAGATTCTCCTTAATATTAAAATATACCCATACATCATCTAAATCAACTAAGTTTACAATAGGATATCCAGAATTTACAATTTCCCCTTTATTAGGCATAATCGTCAGTACCTCTCCCGATTGAGGAGCTTTCACTTCTCCCTCTCCTTTTAATATTTGCACTTCTTGCACAGCAGCCATTGCTTGATGTACTTTAGCCAAAGCAGCTTGCTTATCCTCTACACGAGCTCCATTTGTTGCCATTCTATATTGAGAATGAGCGGCTTTTTCAACCTCTTGAGCAGCTTTATACTGTGTATAAGCCTCATCTTTTTTCTGTGCTGGTAGTACTTTCTCATTAAACAAGTTCTCTACCCTTGTATATGTTTTAGCGGCAAGTTCAGCACCAATTTTGGCTTGTTGCCACATATTATAGGCTGCTTGTATTTCTTCTTCTCTTGCTCCTTTTGTCGCTTTGGCATCTAATGCTTGAGCTGCTTTTTGCACAGACTCTGCCTGAGCCAACTTAGCGTCTATTTCTGGTGTACTAATTTGCAACAATACTTGCCCACTCTTAACTTTATCACCTTCTTTTACATAGATAGCATCAATACGTCCAGGTATTTTTGATGCGACATTTATTTGAGTTGCCTCAACTTGTCCTTGAATATAAGAATCTTTATCTCCTGTCATGAACCAAATAGAGATCACTACAATGAGAACAACAGCAACTACTCCTATAAGTGCACTAATAGCTTTATTTTTCATCTTTTACCTTAATATTATTTTGCGTATTCTATAAAATTCTGACTTAAACCTGCGTACTCTAATAATGAAGCTACGTTTATAGCATAATTAAAATGAGCTTGAAGTTTTTGTAATTTAATTCCCGAAAGTTTCATTTCTGCATCCACAACATCTGTAGAAGAAGCAAACCCTTCTGAAAAAGCTTTGTTGCGCACGCGTAAAAGTTCTTCTCCTAACTTTTCTTGTGTTAACAAGTTTTCTATTTGCTCAACTTGTTTCTCAATATCTTGATACAACTTGGTCACAAGCATTTGCACATCGTTCTTAGCTTTTGTTTCAAAAAGTTCAACACTTTCTTTTGTAGCCTTTGCAGCCTTAATCTCATTTCGATTTCTCAATCCCTCAAATAGAGTGTACGACACTCCTACTCCGACTACCCAAACATTATCATTATCGTGCATAACACCAGCACTCATTGGGTTATTGTGCGCTAAAATTGTTTGACCAAAAGCTGCCACAGTAGGATAGTAAGCCGATTTCTTAGCTTTAATTCCTTGTTCTGCTAAATCCTTCTGAAGAACTAATTTTTGAAGTATAGGGTAGTTGATTAAAGCAGCATCTTTGTAAAAATCTAAATCCTCCAATGCGTCTAAAATAAAGAAACCACTTACCAAGTCTTCTGGCACCTCGTCTACTTCAAGTGTATTGGCCAAAGCAATGCGTGCCAATTTGATATCTTTAATAGCTGCATCCAACTGACGTCTTGCCTCTGAGACAGCCACATCGGCAGATAGCCTCTCTACAGGAGCGATCATGCCATTCTCCTCTAACTTAGTTGCATCGTGCAAATGGTGTTGCATTCCCTTTAGCACTTCTTCACGCACTTTTACTGCCTCATCAGCTAACTTTACTGCATAATAGCGCTGGGCTAATTCAGAAATCAATTGATTTTGCTTATTCTCTAAATCTTTCTCTCCTATTTCTTTTTGAATACTTTTTGCCTTGATAGCAGCATTTATCTTTCCTCCTGTAAACAAAGGCCAAGTAGCCATAAACCCACCAAAAGCCATGTCTCTTTTGTTAAAAGAAACACTCCAGTTGCCCAAAAGCTCAGGATTAGGTAAATGAACAAAATCTCCCACTCCATTGCGAAGTCCATTCAAATCAACTCCTAAAGATCGATCCAAATAAACGCCCATCCCAAATGCCTTAACTGTTGGATAGCGCAATCCCTTGGCTGCTTTCCATTCGTATTCATGCACTTCTTCTTGTTTTTCTTGTGCTTTCAACGCACTATTCTCTTTATGCATCATTTCATATGCCTGAGAAAAAGTCAGCGTTTGTGCTTGAGCAGTGTTTGATGTAAATACACAGAGAATACTTCCACATACAACAGTAAAAATTCCCTTTAATTTCAATCTATTCATTGACTACTATTTGATATTATATATACCTTGCTTTGTATTTTCTAAAAATCCCTTCACTTGGTAACTACAAATTTTCGCATAAAATTAAACTATTTTATCTAAAAATGAAGTCATAATCGCGAAAACTCCTTCTTTTATAAAGTTAATTAATACAAAAAAATCACGTTTTTTCCTAAATTATTACCACCTACCCCAGAAACTCATATACCCAAGTTCAAAGGAACTAAGGTAGGTAAATCAAAACGCATGCCATTACAACCCATTTCCATAATAATATACACATTACACACCGACTACACAACCTATTGACTACTAAGCTTTATAAGATAAAAGTACACCAACTGACTACTACAACTAACTTGTCTTTTACCTTTGCCTTTATAAGTGGAAAGACATAACCAAAATAAAATAGTAGATAAATAAAAAAAGCCCTCTAACTAAAGAGGGCTCTATCTTTTATGTAGAAAAGTAACTATTTTTCAATTTCGCGTAAACTTTCCATTTTTTTATGTGCTAAGAATCCTTTGATGTCCTCAAAATGCTCTTTTACACGTTTGTTTCCAAACTCAAATACTTTCTCTGCTAAACCGTCCAAGAAGTCACGGTCGTGTGACACTAAAATAACTGTTCCTTCAAAGTCCCTTAACGCATCTTTGATAATGTCCTTTGTCTTCATATCTAAGTGGTTCGTAGGCTCATCGAGAATCAACACATTATATGGCTCTAATAATAACTTAACCATCGCAAGACGCGTTTTCTCACCTCCTGAAAGTACTTTAACCTTCTTTTGAATATCATCTCCTGAGAACATAAAAGCTCCCAAAATATTCTTTATCTGCGTTCTGATATCTCCTTCTGCAATTCTGTCAACTGTTTCGAAGATTGTTAAGTTCTCATCTAACAAAGAAGCTTGGTTCTGTGCAAAATATCCAATTTGAGCATTATGCCCTATCTCTACGTCACCTGTAAAGTCAATTTCCTTCATGATCGCTTTAATCATCGTAGATTTACCTTCCCCATTCTTTCCAACAAAAGCAACTTTTTGCCCTCTTTCAATCACCATATTGGCATCTTTAAACACCACGTGCTCACCATAGGACTTCGAAAGATCTTTTACTACAACAGGATACTGTCCAGCGCGCGCAGCAGGTGGAAACTTTAATCTAAGTGCAGAGTTATCCACTTCATCTACTTCAATTATCTCCAACTTTTCAAGCATTTTCACACGAGATTGCACTTGTAAAGTCTTCGAATAAGTTCCTTTAAAACGCTCTATAAATTCAGTTGTTTCCGCAATCATCTTTTGCTGTTCTTCATACGCTTTTAACTGATGAGCACGTCTATCTTGACGCAACACTAAATAGTCAGAGTACTTTGCTTTGTAATCGTATATTTTACCCATCGTAACTTCAATCGTACGATTTGTAATATTATCCACAAATGCACGGTCATGGGAAATAACCATCACCGCTTTAGCTTGATTAATTAAAAAATCCTCTAACCACTGAATACTCTCGATATCCATGTGGTTGGTAGGCTCATCTAAAAGAATCAAATCTGGTTTCTGCAATAAGATCTTAGCCAATTCAATTCGCATTCGCCAGCCTCCACTAAATTCAGAAGTTGGGCGTGTAAAATCTTCTCTTTCGAATCCCAAACCTTTCAAAATCTTCTCTACTTCAGCCTCATAATTAACTTCTTCAATTGAATAAAACTTTTCACTTAGCTCAGATACACGTTCAATCAACTTCATATAAGCATCACTCTCATAATCGGTGCGAACAGTCAACTCTTCATTAAGCTCATCAATCTCTTTTTTCATAGAGAATATACTCGCATACGCCTTAGATGCTTCTTCCATCACAGTACAATTATCCTCTGTCAATAAGTGCTGTGGCAAATAAGCAATTACGGCATCTTTTGGTGCAGATATACTTCCAGTAGATGGTTTATTTACCCCTGCAACAATCTTTAATAGAGTAGATTTTCCTGCTCCATTCTTCCCCATAAGAGCAATCTTGTCGTTTTCATTAATCGAAAAATTGACACCACTAAATAATGTAGTACCACCAAACTGAACTGAAATGTCGTTAACTGTAATCATGTAACTTCGTATATCTATTTTATAATTATTTGCAAATATAGTATTTGTTAGATACCATTTAGCAGATTTGAAATAATAAAAAAAGCTCTGTGAATTAACTTCCACAGAGCTTGTATATTCATTGGGTAATATACCCTTATTATTCCATTTCTTCTTTCTTTTTACCAAACATAAAAAGCAAGACATAACCAATAACTCCACCTAAACCTGAAGCCATTAAAATCCCCAGTTTAGCTTGATCAGGGAACTCCGGATGTAGATTGATATCAAATGCTAATTCAGTAACGAATAACGACATTGTAAATCCAATCGCCGCTAAGAATCCTAATCCCAATAGATTCAAATAAGTCATTCCTTTAGGCATCGAAACTACTTTCAATTTAATCAACAAAGCAGTTAGTCCAGACACACCAATAACTTTTCCTATTAACAGTCCAAATGCCACCCCTAAAGTTACAGCACTGAAACCACCGTCACCTAAGCTGATTGGAATAGCAGCATTCGCAAGTGCGAAAACAGGCATTACAAAGAAAGCTACAAAGTTATGCATACTGTGCTCCAAGCGAATAGAAGCTGGTAAAGCATCTCTTGACAAATCTTTTATATCGTGAACACACTCCATCTGAGCACCAGTCAAGTTTGGTATTTTATCATCAGGATCAATTTTACTGAATCGATCTCTTAAGCTATTTAATTTAGTAACGAAGTATGATTCGTTAACTTTTGCCGTACTCGGAATTGCAAAAGCTGCTAAAACCGCTGCAATCGTTGCGTGAACACCAGATAGTAAAAAACACAACCACACTCCACCAATACCAATAATAGCATAGTAAATTGTATTTCTGATTCCTATTAAATTACTCAACACTAACAATCCAAAGAATCCAAGTCCCATTCCCAAATTAGTAATTGACAAATCACTTGTATAGAACATCGCTATAACTAATACAGCACCTAAGTCATCTGCAATAGCTAAAGCAGTCAAAAACACTTTAAGTGAAGTAGGTACTCTATCACCTAATAAATACAGTACTCCAAGGGCAAAAGCAATATCAGTTGCCATCGGAATCCCCCAACCATGTGCTGCATCAGTTCCACCATTGAAGATCAAATAAACAGTAGCAGGTACCACCATTCCACCAATAGCCGCTATGATAGGCAACATTGCTTTCTTAGGTGAAGACAGTTCTCCTGTTGTCAATTCTCGTTTCAATTCTAAACCAACCACAAAGAAAAAGATTGCCATCAATCCATCATTCACCCAATGCTTTAAAGAGTGATTCAACGTCATATCATTAAGCGTAAAGCCAATATGATTATCATCCCAAAAGCTCATATATGCATCAGCCCATTGAGAATTAGCCATAAAAATAGCAAATACAGCAGCTAAAAATAATACTATCCCACCAGATGTAGATTTACTCATGAATCTACTCATTGGCGCCGTAATCCATTTATCTGCTGGAGATAATTTAATATTGTTATCCATCGTTTTTTAAATTTGTTAGCGAATATAGTTTTTCTGATACTTTTAGGCAAATTAGTAACCTTATTTTTGTATTAAATCTTGTGATTATCGAGGTTTTACAGTACTTAAACCTTCTTGTTAATCCTTGAAAAAGACAAATGAATTAAAGTTGAATAGAAGTAAATTGACAATGTAGTGCACTGAATCAATCAAGTCTGTTTGTTCTACCCCATTCTTATCGCTTATAACCATTGAAAAATCAACAATCTGACTAACAGCAATTCACATCCAAATCACACCAAATAACCACAAAGACCAAGACCTCCTTTACTTTGATTTACAACCAATTAGCTAAATCCCTCTTAAAAGAGTGGTTAAAAATAGATAGAATAAGTATATTTGCTTTTTGAAAATCAAAAATATGGACTCAATTTTAGATTCAAATATACAGCCAAAAGCTAAACCGAAATGGTTACGTGTAAAATTGCCTACTGGTAAAAAATATACAGAATTAAGAGGTTTAGTTGACAAATATAAACTTCACACAATCTGTACATCAGGTAGTTGTCCTAACATGGGAGAATGTTGGGGTGAAGGAACCGCTACATTCATGATTTTAGGTAACATCTGTACGCGTTCTTGTGGATTCTGTGGTGTAAAAACAGGACGACCAGAAACAGTGGACTGGGATGAACCTGAAAAAGTAGCTCGCTCTATCAAATTAATGAAGATTAAACACGCAGTAATCACAAGTGTTGACCGAGATGATTTAAAAGATGGAGGTTCTATCATTTGGGCAGAAACTGTAGATGCTGTACGCCGTATAAGTCCTGGAACAACAATGGAAACATTAATTCCAGACTTCCAAGGAATAGAGACAAACATAGATCGCATTATTGCAGTAGCTCCTGAAATTGTCTCTCACAATATGGAAACAGTACGTCGATTAACACGTGAAGTGCGCATACAAGCTAAATACGAGAGAAGTTTAGAAGTATTAAAATACTTGAAAGACCAAGGAATCAACAGAACTAAATCAGGTATCATGTTAGGCCTTGGTGAAACTGAAGAAGAAGTAATCCAAACCATGCATGATTTAAGAGCAGTGAACTTGGATGTACTGACAATCGGTCAATACTTACAACCAAGTAAAAAGCACCTACCTGTAAAAGAGTTTATCACTCCCGAACAGTTCAAAAAGTATGAGGAGATAGGTTTGGATTTAGGATTCAGACACGTAGAAAGTGGAGCCTTAGTTCGTTCTTCATATAGAGCACAAAAACACCTTTTATAACAATAAAGAAACAGGTCGCTTAGTAAGCGACCTTCTTGTTTAATAGTTTATGAATAAAATACGCATAGCGATTAATGGTTTTGGCCGTATCGGTCGTAACCTTTTCAAACTACTCCTTAGTCATCCCCAAATTGAAGTTGTTGCTATTAATGATTTAGCGGATACGCAAACAATGGCTCACTTACTTAAATACGATAGTATTCACGGGATTCTACCAAATCAAATTACCCATGATCAAGATCACATTTATGTAGATGGACGTAAGATCTTTTTCTTTAGACAAAGTGAAATCCAACAAATCAATTGGAAACACCTTGATATAGACTACGTTGTTGAGTCTACGGGTAAGAGAAAAACATACGATGCTCTACAGCAGCATATCGAACAAGGAGCTAAGCGAGTAATCCTATCTGTTCCTCCAGAAGACAATACCATAAAAACAATTGTACTGGGTGTGAATCAAGATATACTTACAGGAGAAGAATTAATCATCTCCAATGCCAGTTGTACTACAAATAATGCAGCGCCAATGGTGAAGGTTATCAAGGAATTGTGTGGTATAGAACAAGCGTATATCACGACTGTTCACTCTTATACAACAGATCAAAGCTTACACGACCAACCTCACAAAGATTTACGCAGGGCAAGAGGTGCTGCCCAATCAATTGTTCCTACGACCACTGGAGCAGCTAAGGCATTAACTAAAATATTCCCTGAATACGAAGGTAAAATCGGCGGTGGAGGTATTCGCGTTCCCGTTCCTGATGGCTCTTTGACAGATATAACTTGTTATGTCAAAAGAGAAGTTACCATCGAAGAAATAAATCAAGCATTCAAATCAGCAGCAGAAACACATTTAAAAGGAATATTAGACTATACTTCTGATCCCATTGTGTCAGTTGATATCATAGGCAACCCACATTCTTGCCTGTTTGACTCACAGCTCACATCTGTACTCGACAAGATGGTTAAAGTAGTGGGATGGTATGACAATGAAATCGGCTATTCCTCGCGATTGATTGATTTGATTCTATATGTAGATTCCATAAAAAAATAATATTACGAAGCAGTTTGTTTACTGAAGTCCACATGATGACATAAAGCAAACTGCTTTTCTTTTTTACTTTTTTATTTTGACACTTCCACTGAGATAAAGGTCCTCCCTATTTCATTGTCTCCCAAATGTAAATATTTTGTCTAAGTATACTAGTGCGAAGTGCAAGTAAACATCCCCTTAAAGGTTTTGCTTTTCTTAAATAGTAGTTATCTACTTCTCATGTAGACATATATTCACTTATCAAACGGCAATAAAAATATCTACTTCTGCATCACTTGCATTAGAAGCCTTATCACCATATACTTCGTAATCGTGTGTAAACCTTCTCGCTAAGTCTTGATTCCAAATTTCCACCCACTTTTGAATAACAACACCCTTTGTTAAATCACCTTTAGCTGTAAACTTTAAGTAAGTTCCCCCCTCGACAGCTATCCCTGTCATACCTCTTGGAATCTGGGCTAAACTTGAAACCTTACATCCCAACAAAGTCGTATAAGGCAATGTGTGATCACCTTCGTACTCTGTATACATCGAAATAATCTCATTACTTAATTTAGAGGGAATTTGTTCTATTGTATTTTCGTTAATAAATCGCTGCCATAGCATGGGAATATCATTAGCAGCTTGATTATTCATATTAGAGGTTCGCACGGTAATACCAATGATATAAAATGGCTTTACTTCAATTGTTTTCATTCTAATTATCTTTTTTTAATTCTTCCACAAAAATAATACTACAGAATGTCAACAGTATGTCAGGGGTAAAACACAAATGAAAAAAATTCACTCTCTATAATACACATCAGCATACAAAAAATGAAAAAATAAATTAGCACACAGTAATTAAATAGCCTTAAAAAATCAAAGTAACTACCATAGGCGACACTACTGGATACGAAAAAATCTAAGGAACACACTTACCTAAAAGAAAGAAGAAAAACAAGCTATGCGTTCTTGACCTCCTCTACACTATTGCGATACTTTTGACGACAGCTTTCTATATATTCTTGTAAAGTTAAATCATGAGGTTCAAAACACTTCAAAGACACGTGCATCCTTTCAATACGATCTAATCTAAAAGCTCTAAACTCACTGCGAAGGCGACAAAAGGCAATTAAAATCCAATTCTCTTGAGTAGTGTACAAAGCAAATGGTTCAATCTCTCTCTCGGTTCTCTTATTATCCAAAGAGAAATACGCAATTGCAACTACCTGATAATTAATCATAGCTGATTGCAACCTCACAAGCAAATCACTCGAATTTCCTTCTGTGGAATTTGGTCTTACTTGTATACGATCACACAACAACTCCATTTTCTCCTTTTGGCTAAAACGCATCACAGCTTTTAACTTTTCAACAGCGCTGCAATACTGTTGAACAAGAGAGCTATCGCTATTCTGTCCGATAAGTTGTTCTACTGTAATCAAAGCGTTAGCCTCCTCTTGAGAGAACATAATAGGCGGTAGAGAATAACCTTCCATAATAGAATACCCTTTGCCTTCTTCAGTAACAATAGGAACACCTGAATCCTCAAGAGCTCGTATATCGCGATACACAGTGCGAACACTTACATTGTGTTTGGCGGCAATTTCACTTGCAGTCACTAATCGCTTAGACTGCAATTGCACTAAAATTGCAGATAGCCTATTCAACCGGGGGATAGATTCGGACATTTATAGCATAATTTGTAATACTCACAAAGATACAAAGAAGATCAAACTTTGGTTTGCATACAAAAGTTTGTACCTATGTAAAGACCTCAAGTTATTCTTTTAGCAAGATTTTCATTTTTATTTCCCATTTGTAATAACGTAAATCATATTAGGAGTTTAACCCAGGTTACACAATAGACATCTGAACGAAGAACAATTACACAAAATAGCGCTGAATTACTGAGTAAAGTATACCATAGTATGGTTTTAGAACTAATAAAAGAGATATGAAGTAAAATTGCTTTGTAGTATTTGGCTAATGTAGCATCTACGGTTAAATAGTTGAACAAAAAATAGTACTTTCCTTGGACTTTCTTGCCCTTTTCTTGCGGTATCCTTGCAGTTTTACTGCTAAAAAGGGGTGTTTCTCGAAGAAAACCCCTAGCATCCCCCAAGAAACCCCCAAGAAAGTACCAACCATATTGCAGTCATTTCCCTCATAACAAAAAACTATAGATAATTATCTTATTGTAAAAAGCTAAAGAAATGTGCTTGATTTCAGCATACAGACAATTGAGAACATTCGCTTATTCAAGTTGATATAGAGGTTGCCTTCGAATTCACCTAAAAGGTGCATATAAAAGCACTATTCTAAAGAAGTGCGTAGCCTATGCTTTAGTATTTCGCTATAATTTATTATCCCCTCTTAATAAGAGACTACACTTTCCCAAAAATTCTTTAACCTTGAATCACCTTTACGCGATCTTAGAACATTGGAGTAAATACAATAAAAAATCCTCTTTGTTTTGACAACAAAGAGGATTGCTATTTTCAAATCTACTCTATTGAATAGATAATCTTATTTTTTCTCGTTTAGCTTAGCTGAGAAATCCATAGAGATAGCTACTTTTTCAATTTGTAACTTACCAGCCATAGTCTCTAAGATAATTGTAGTTTCTTGGATCTCACCAATTCTTCCGTGAATACCAGATTTAGTTACTACTCTATCCCCAACTTTTAATGCTGCTTCAAAAGCTTTTTCTTGTTTTACTTTTTTCTGTTGCGGTCTAATCATTAAGAAATAGATCACTGCAAACATTAAGATAATGGGTAAAAAACTTGTCATTCCTTCCATGTCCTATATTTTTCGAATTTATAATTACTTAATCTCTTGGAGCTACATTAGCCTGAATTGTCAATAATTCAACTACGTTTTCTGTGTTCGTAGTCAATGTAATTGTTTTCTGTTGAAGTCCTTGTTGACTTTGTTGAAAACGCACTTTAATTTTAGAAGTCTCACCAGGTTTAATAGGTGTTTTTTGATATTCAGGTACAGTACAACCACATGAAGCTTCTGCATTGATAATCACTAAATCATCTTCTCCTACGTTTGTAAGTTCAAATTCAGTGTATACAGCATCGTTATTTTTCACATTTCCAAAGTCGTGAGATAATCTATCAAATTTAACTTTAGGAAATTTAGTATTCTTAACTTGAGATTCTACTTTGTTGGCGTTTTCTACGTCAATTCTTTTAGTAGCATCTTCCTTTTTACCGTCACAAGCAACCGCAAACAAGGCTACTGTACAGATTAACAACAAGCTTTTCTTCATTTTTTATTGTATTTTAATTTAAAGTAATCCTTTTCCTACTTTGTTTAGTCTTCCTTCTTCAGCATAAGCTTTAGAAATACCGTCTAATACTCCGTTGATAAAAATACTACTTTTTGGCGTAGAATACTCTTTTGCAATCTCTAAATATTCATTAATTGTCACTTTAACAGGTATACTATTAAATTTTAACATTTCACAAATCGCCATACGCAAGATAATTGTATCTATCTCCGCGATACGATCAGCATCCCAGTTAGGAGTTTTGTCTTCAAACTCTCTAAATAATTCTTGAAAGTTCAAAATTGTCTTTCTGTACAAATTAGTTGCAAAATCAGCATCTTCTTCGTCTTTGAAAATCTTTGGAACAAATACTTGGGTATCTCTTTCCTTTAATTTCTTCAATTGCTTTTGAATCAAAGTATTAATCACAGGTAAATCATCTAACCAAGTTAATTTATAATCTTCAAAGAAAGAATATATTTTTTCGTTGGGAGCAATGATTTCAGTGAAAATATCCACCACAAAATCGCGGTCATCTTCAAATGTCACTGAAGACTTAGCCATATATGATTTGTAGATATCACTTTCCTTGATTTCCTCAAGTAACATAGTGATATAGTTGTCATATACTGACCACTGCGTTAACTTCTTCTCCTCCAACTTAGAGGTAATAGATATAGAGTTCTCTAATAAAAGAAGTACGCTATTTTCGATAAGTCTTTTGTTTGGATTGCGTTCTGCAGATGTAGCTAAATGTTTTTTCTGTGCTATAGAGATATATTCTTCCTCTTTCTTGCGAACCTCTACTAAGGTCGTTAACACTAACAAGTATAAATCTTGTACGTCTTCTATACTATTGTTTAGAAACTTCTCTCCTACTTGGATATTTTCAGAGTTACTTTGTTGCATCATATAAAGTGATTGCATAACCTTTATACGAATGTGTCTTCTGTTTAACATGCTACTTAAGAACTTTTTATAAATTTGTTGTTGTTTTCTTATAACAGCGCAAAGGTAGTAAAATATACTTTTAATCAAACAAGAAAGATGCGATGAGTTATTTTTTAACGATATTTTTAGTAAATTATTAAATCTCTTAAATTCTATCTATTCTATAATACGCTATCTTTGCCTTTTGCATGGTCAAAACAAACAAATTACAAAGTGTTTAATAGTTGAGAATATCAAAAAGAGGAAAAAACGAGACAACAGTGTATTCCCTTGATTTGCAAACCCTAAAACACTTTTTAAAACATGAATAGCAATAGTTATTTCTTGTTAATTATAACCACAAACAACAAGCCTTATCAAACCAATGAGTGCATTAAGTCATCTAAATAAATATTTTTACAAATATAAATCGCGTTTTATTATAGGTGTTACTATTACTATTGTAGCACAGATATTCACCTTATATACTCCTAAACTTGTTGGGGACTCCATTCGTACACTTGAGCAAATCGATGCCCTACACAAAGAGACGGTCATTAAACTATTGGGGCAAAATATCTTCTGGATTTTAGTCACAACCCTCATTGCAGGTTTTTTAACTTTCTTGATGAGACAGACCTTAATCGTCATGTCTCGTCACATCGAATTTGATTTAAAAAACGAAGTATTCAAGCACTACGAAATACTCACCCAATCCTTCTACAAACAGAATAGAACCGGTGATTTAATGAATCGTATCAGTGAAGATGTAGGAAAAGTTAGACAATATGCAGGTCCCGCAGTGATGTATTCGATCAATACACTGATCAGGTTTGCGGTTGTATTAACTCAGATGTATTTAATCTCACCTCAATTGACTTTTTATTCGCTGTTGCCATTGCCTCTTTTAGGTTACTTTATCTTTAAACTAAGTAGACAGATTAACGAAAGGAGTTCTATATTTCAAGCAAACCTATCTCAATTATCCTCTTTCACACAAGAGATTTTCTCTGGAATAAGAGTAATTAAAGCGTATGCTATTGAAGGAGAAAAACAAGAGGACTTTAAAAAACTAACCCAAGAGAGTAAAGAAAAAAATCTAAAACTTGCCAAGACAGGTTCACTCATTGGCCCGCTTATGATTTTTTTAATCGGATTGAGCAACTTAGTTGTAATCTCCATAGGAGCTATCATGTATTTTAATGGACAGATTCCCGATATAGGAATCATTGCCCAATTTATACTATACATCAATATGCTTACTTGGCCTGTTGCATCACTGGGATGGGTATCCACGATGATACAAGAAGCAGAAGCCTCGCAAAAACGCATTAATGAATTTTTAGATATTAAACCTGAAATCTACAATACAGCAAAGGAGCATACTCCTATTGATGGAAAAATTGAATTTCAAAATGTTTCTTTTACTTACGATGACACAGGTATAAAAGCCTTAGACAATGTTTCTTTTACATTAGAAAAGGGCGAAACACTTGCTATATTAGGTAAAACTGGTTCAGGAAAATCAACTATTTTATCCCTAATTGCAAGATTATACGATATTGAAGATGGCAAAATACTCATTGACAACAATCCTATAAAAGATTGTCACTTAAATGATTTGCGACAATCTATTGCTTTTGTGCCCCAAGATGCTTTTCTGTTCTCTGACACAATCAGCAATAATATAAGATTTGGAAAAGAAGATGCAACAGAACAGGAAATTATAGAAGTGGCAAAAAAAGCCGCTGTTCACGAGAATATCATCTCTTTTGACAAAGGTTACAATACCGTGTTAGGAGAAAGGGGATTAACTCTTTCTGGGGGGCAAAAACAACGTGTATCGATAGCGCGCGCACTGATAAAAGAGTCACCTATACTCATCTTAGATGATTCACTCTCAGCCGTAGATACAGAAACGGAAGAAAATATCCTAAAGAGTTTAGAAAAACACAGTAAAAACATAACGACTTTAATCGTTACGCATCGTATTTCATCAGCTAAAAACGCAGATAAAATAATCATCCTCGAAAACGGCAAAGTCATAGAGAATGGTACTCACGAAGAATTAATAGCCAAAGAAGGCTATTACAATGAGTTACATCAAAAACAACTCAGCGAAAAAGAATTATTATAAAAAGTTGGTTTATTAAGTTTTTTTTTAGACTTTTGAATACTATATATGAACAAATCAATTAATTGATAAGAAGGAATTATGAGAGATAACGAAATGTTAGAAAAGGAGGAGATTTTCTCTAAAGTACTAAGAGCTGGTAGAAGAACTTATTTCTTTGATGTTAGAGCAACGAAAGCTGAAGACTTTTACATTACAATTACAGAGAGTAAAAAGTTTACAGAAGATGATGGATCATTCCACTTTAAAAAACATAAAATCTACTTATACAAAGAAGATTTTGGTGCCTTTAGAGAAATTTTAGATGAGATGACAAACTATGTTATCGACAAAAAAGGTGAAGAAGTAATTTCAGAAAGACATCAAAAAGATTTCAAAAAAGAATATCAAAAAGATGAAGTAAATTCTTTCACGGATGTAAGTTTTGATGATATTTAATGAT
>NZ_WSPP01000184.1:0-395 GCF_009767705.1 Myroides sp. LoEW2-1
TCAATGAATAGCTTTTCACCTGCTTTATGCTCAATAGGTACATAACCTTTTCCTTGAGCACACCAATTACTATAAGCCTCACAAAACCTACTATATTGGACCCCTTCAGGGTATTTCTCTTTGTATTGCTCCCATAGTATTAACCTTGTAAAACCTACTTGTGGTAACATTCTATCTACATAGGGAAAATACTCTAGTAGATCTGTAGTAACCTTATCGTTTTTGATTTCTGTCAGCAGATTAGGAGTATGGAATAAATCTGCTAAATCTTTTTCACTTAATTTGTCTAATTCACCAAAACTAAGCCCTGATTTACAGATATTATCTACATATTTAATCAATGTAGTTCTTGAAATTCCTAAACTAGATGCGATTCTAGAATTAGAAATTTCTTT
>NZ_WSPP01000185.1:0-844 GCF_009767705.1 Myroides sp. LoEW2-1
TATTCCAGTGTGAAAGTGGACAGTTCTTCGCCTTGTTTTTTAGTAGTATAAATATAGCTAAAAAGAGTTATTATTTTTTGATTATTTTTCTGAGAGATTCTCCTTCTAATTCAAAGCGAATAGCAGAGTGAATTATTCTATCTAAAAACGCATCTGCAATTGTTTTTTCTGAAAATAAATCATGCCATGCTTTTACAGGTATTTGTGAGCAAAAGATAGTTGTTTTATGATGATTACGATCCTCAATAATATCCATTAGTATAAGTTGCTTATCACCAGTAATGGGTTGTAATCCAAAATCATCTAAAATAAGTACATCAGTGACGCTTAATTTTAGCAATTCTTTTAAATAACTACCATCAGCTTTAGTCATAGCCAAACGATGTAATAATTTACCTAAATTGTAGTATTTTACTTTATAACCAGCTACACAGCTTTGGAAGCCTAGTGCAGTAGCTAAGTAGCTTTTCCCTGTTCCAGTACAACCAGTAATAATGATATTTTGATTTCGATCAATAAAACTACAATCAGATAATCTTATAAAAGTATTTTTATCTAAGTTTCTCTCAGCAGTAAACTTTACCTCTTGTAAACTAGCTTGATAGTGGAATCTAGCATTTTTTATAAGCCGCTGAGTCTTATCATTATTTCTTTGGTTATCTTCTGCCTCAACTAACCAGGCTATAAACTCGTCATTGGTAAAAGAGTCTATAGCTTTAGTTTCTAAGGATGATTCATAGGCTCTTTTCATACCATTAAGCCTAAGTTTTTGCATTTTTTCAATTGTTGCATTAACATTCATAAACATAAAGATTTAGTTAAAATAATTATTCCCTCTGATATT
>NZ_WSPP01000186.1:0-4731 GCF_009767705.1 Myroides sp. LoEW2-1
TTATATAATACAAAAGAGGGTGACCTTTTGGGACACCCTCTTTTTTAGTAATATTATAAAAGCTTATTCGTTACCTCTCTTTTTCTTCGCCGCTCTTTTAGCGTCTACGGCTCTGTTTCTTGGCTTCGTTTTTCTTGGTTTTCTCTTACCTGGTCCACCAAGGTTAACTTTAGTATTCTTTTCTTTCTTTTGATGAAATGCAGCTCCTTTTTCTTCTGGCTTTTTAATCTTAACTAATTGCTTTGCTTTGAGCTTAGACTTTTCAAATTCCATTAAAGAAGTTGATATTTCTACTTCTTCAGGGATTTCTGTTACTGTTAATTCTTTTTCCATTAACATTTCAGCAGCAATAAGCATTTCTTCCTCTTTTGGATCAACCAATGATATTGCAGTTCCCTTTTTATCTGCACGACCTGTACGTCCAATTCTGTGAATGTATTGTTCAGGAGAATCAGTAAACTGCAAGTTAAATACATGCGATATATCAGAGATGTCTAATCCACGTGCCATAATATCTGTTGTCAAAAGACCTCGTAGTTCACTTGCTTGGAACTCAGCCATTGATCGCATACGGAAGTTTTGAGATTTATTAGAGTGAATCACTGTAAATTCATCTGGAAATGCAGCCTCTAATTTTTCCATAACAACATCTGCTAATCGCTTACTATTTATAAAAATTAATACGCGATTATATACTTCTTTATCTTGTAGAAGATGTAAAAGAAGATTCATTTTTGTATTGAAATTCGGTACGTTATAGACAAGTTGATCGATTTTTTCTAATGGTGTCCCAGAAGGAGCTAATGACACTTCTTCAGGAAAATCAAAGTATTCATCTAATACTTCATCTACTTCTTCAGTCATAGTCGCAGAAAACAATATATTTTGTCTTTTTGTTTTCATCATCGTTAAGATAGAAGTTAGCTGAGTGCGGAATCCTAAATTGAGGATTTCGTCAAACTCATCAATGACAAGTTTTTGTAGATTGTCAAATCTCAATACTCCGTCTAATGCAAGGTCCATCATACGACCAGGCGTACCAACTAAGATATCTACCCCTTCATAAACGGCTTTTCGCTGCGTATTAATGTTTGTTCCTCCATACACACCAAGCGTGCGAATAGACATATATTGGGTTATTTTTTCAATAACCTCTACAACTTGTACGACTAATTCTCTTGTTGGAACAATGATCACAACTCTTGGAGATTCGAAGTTCGCAAATTTCCACTGTTTAAGAATAGGTAATAGGTAGGCGAATGTCTTACCTGTACCAGTTTGGGCAATCCCCATCATATCCCTTCCTGATAGGATCACAGGGAGCGATTTTACCTGAATAGGAGTTGGGGTTGTTATATTAAGCTCATTAAGGGCTTTATCTAAAGCTTTCGGAAGATTGAATTGCTCGAAAGTGTTCATAATAATCTGAATTTGTGCAAAGATACATTTTTATTTTTTTAGTCATAAAAACATATTTTCTACACAGTTTAAAAAAAATGAACAAGATTGAGTGTGAATGTTCAAAAGAAATAAGAAAACAATAGGGTATTATTAGGTATACTTGTTTTAAACCTAAATGCTGTGAAATAGAGTGGCTTTTACTTTAAAGCTGGTAATTAACCCATTAGCCTTACCCGATTTGCTGCGGATAATTGCAGTATAGGCTTGTGTAATACTTTATTGTTGTTTTGAATACCGTTTGGTGAGGTCTGTATGCAATTAAAGAATCTTTTTTATGACTCTTAGTTTATGCGTGTGTCTTCCCGAGTCAATATTGTAAATTCCTAAGTGGTCTAATCGATCAATTCTCACTTTACCATGTGCGTGTATGATGTAGTTGTTTTCCATAATAATACCCACGTGTACTATGTTTCCTTCACTATTGTCAAAAAACGCTAAATCTCCTACTTCGCTTTCTTCAATAAAGCTCAAAGCTTCACCTATTGTAGCTTGTTGAGAGGCATCTCTTGGTATATTGTATCCATTGATGCGGTAAACCATTTGGGTAAATCCGGAGCAGTCAATTCCAAAAGGAGTTTTTCCTCCCCACAAGTATGGCGCATTTAAATACATAAAAGCTGTTTTTAAGAACAAGCTTTTGTTGAATTGGCCAGAAATACTTCGACCTTCATATTGAAAATTATCAATATTAATAGAGTCTCGTTTAAGTCCATTAAGGCAACTACCTAAAGGGATAGACATCAATTGGTTGTTTTCTGTCGAAACAAAGTCAACAAGGTCTGAGGCGAATAAAGTAGAAGTGTGTTCTAAGTAGTTAAAGTCGTCTTCAGTAATCAGCTGATATTGTTTGTTGTCCATCCACCCTTCATATTTGTCATAGGATAGCTGTATTTTAGACCATTTTTCAGTTTGTTCTAAAATAGTAAAGTGTTCTCCGAATAGTACTTGTGTTACCATTTCGCTTCTGTCAGATGCTTCAGCTCTTAATGGTACAATGGCAAGATTGCAATATGCAAACATAATAGATAGTTGAATTTATATGCAAAAATAAAAGATGAGTTTGAACTAATCAAACTCATCTTAAAGATATTTTAAAATATTGAATATTATGCTCTTTCTAATACCATAGCAGAAGCACCACCACCACCATTACAAATTGCAGCGGCTCCTAATTTTGCATTATTTTGTTTTAGAACATTTAAAAGAGTAACAATAATTCTCGCTCCTGAACAACCTAACGGATGTCCTAAAGAAACTGCTCCACCATTGATATTTACCAATGCAGGATCAATATCTAATAATTTGGTATTGGCAATTCCAACAACAGAGAAAGCCTCATTAAATTCAAAGTAATCAATATCACTTACGCTTAGGTTAGCTTTTTTAAGTGCGATAGGAAGTGCTTTTGCAGGTGCTGTAGTAAACCATTCTGGTTCTTGTGCTGCATCTGCATACGATTTAATATATGCCAGTGGAGTTAAACCTAATTCTTTTGCTTTTTCTTCGCTCATGATCACTACAGCAGCAGCTCCGTCGTTTATCGTTGAAGCATTGGCAGCAGTAACAGTACCATCTTTAGTAAAAGCAGGTCTAAGGCTTGTTACTTTATCTAATTTAATATTTGTGTATTCTTCATCTCTATTTATTACAATAGGTTCACCTCTTCTTTGTGGTACTTCTACAGGAACGATTTCATCTGTAAATTTACCAGCATCCCATGCTTTGGCAGACTTTTCATAAGAAGCGATGGCAAATGCATCTTGTTCTTCTCTTGAAATATTATGAGTAGAAGCACATAAGTCCGCAGAAACTCCCATAGCATTGTTATCATAAGCATCTATAAGACCGTCAATTTGCAATCCATCTACCAATGTTGTCGGTCCGAATTTATTGCCATTTCTCATGTGTACATAGTGAGGAATCATACTCATGTTTTCCATTCCTCCTGCTACGATGATTTCAGCATCACCAGTCATAATAGCTTGTGCACCGAACATAATAGCTTTCATTCCAGAGGCACACACTTTATTTACTGTTGTACAAGGAACTTCGTTAGACAATCCCGCACCTAAAGCTGCTTGACGAGCTGGAGCTTGTCCTTCTCCTGCTTGTACTACATTCCCCATGTAAACTTCATCAACTAATTTTGGATCAAGTTTAATTTTGTCTAAAGCACCTTTGATTGCAATTGAACCTAATTTAGTCGCAGGAACTGTTGATAAAGCACCTAAAAAGCTTCCAATTGGCGTTCTTGCAGCAGAAACGATTACTACTTTTTTATTCATAGTTTATGGTATTATTATAAAGTTATTTACTGTTAGTCATAGTATCTCTTGTTAACAAGATGTACTAATGCGTCGGTAAAGTACATAAAAAAAATTAATTTTTATAATTTATAACTATACCAAGGTGATTATACTATTCGATAAGTATTGATAATGCGGTTATTCAATTGTGTTTTCTTTTTTGAATTGTCAAGATACAGAAAGGGTGGAAGTGGTAAGGAATAAAATTTAATCGTCATAACAACTGCAAATATGTAAGGTAAAATGGAAATAGGTAATGTAGTAAGGGTGTTGGAAACCGTTTTATTTTGGGGGTTTGAGGCTGGTTTCAATGAAATGTATTAGAAATAATAAAAATATTTTTCGCTATAGGATGTTGATATATAATGTGTTCGTTTTTTTAGTAAAAAAAAGTGTGATTTTTTGTTTGCAAAACTTGCATAGAATAAAAAGTAGTGCTAAGTTTGCATCCGCATTAGAGAAGTAATTATCTAAAGCAACGGAGAGGTGCCGGAGTGGTAACGGAGCAGATTGCTAATCTGTCATCGGGTAACCGATGCCAGGGTTCGAGTCCCTGTCTCTCCGCAGTTTTCGGGGTGTAGCGTAGCCCGGTCATCGCGCCTGGTTTGGGACCAGGAGGTCGCAGGTTCGAATCCTGCCACCCCGACTAAAAATCCTAGCGATTTGGTTAGGTCCAGTAGCTCAGCTGGATAGAGCAACTGCCTTCTAAGCAGTAGGTCTCAGGTTCGAATCCTGACTGGATCACAAAAGAGGCTGTCTAAAAAGCCTAAAAAACAAAACCCCGTCTAAAAAAGGCGGGGTTTTTTCATTGTTTGTCCTCAAAAATAATTATGGATCAATCTCAAAAGTTGTGTTTAGGCATAAAGGGATCAATCTCAAAAGTTGTGTTTAGGCATAAAGCTTAGTCAATCTGTATAAAAAGAAATCAATATCTCTTACACCTCTAAACTGAGCTCTGAATGCT
>NZ_WSPP01000187.1:0-302 GCF_009767705.1 Myroides sp. LoEW2-1
ACGTAGCTTTACACCATTGGGATATACGATTTCATATTCTTGACTATTGCTTACTTGGTCTTTTGTCACAGTTATAAAATTATTGTCTAATTGTGTTGACTCTGACTTTGCCTTATACTTAACCACCCAATAACTAAAGGTTGCTAATTTAATTCCTACACTTTCACAGTATCTTGATTGCGTTAATCCACTTGTTCTCCAATCCTCTACATGAGAATACATTATTTCTTGTTTGCTCATCTATTTATTATTTGAAACAAACTTACTACCTTAAGTTAGCTTATGAAATATGTGGTTGCTCG
>NZ_WSPP01000188.1:0-498 GCF_009767705.1 Myroides sp. LoEW2-1
CATGAGAATACATTATTTCTTGTTTGCTCATCTATTTATTATTTGAAACAAACTTACTACCTTAAGTTAGCTTATGAAATATGTGGTTGCTCGCGTGGATACTACTAATGAATAGAGTTCACCCAAATCTTTCGTTTCTAAACGTAACTTCACTCCATTAGGATACACGATTTCATATTCTTTACCTTCTGTTTTTGATGTTTTACTTATTGCTATAAAGTTACTTGAGCCTTCTTGCTCTGTTTCACCCTTAAACTTTACTACCCAATAACTAAATGTCGCTAGCTTAATTCCAACACTTTCACAATACTTTGATTGTGTTAATCCACTTGTTTTCCAATCCTCTACATGAGAGTACATAATTTCTTGTTTGCTCATCTCTTTATTATTTGAGACGTATGCACCCGAGCAAGTACATCTAGTGAGATCTAATTATTCTTCTACATTATCCAGGATAAGTTTCTTGTAATTATGAGGATATAAGTCAGCGATATTCTT
>NZ_WSPP01000189.1:0-497 GCF_009767705.1 Myroides sp. LoEW2-1
GTTATATCACAAGCGATTAGAACAAGGTACTTTTGCTTTTCCTATTCATAATCGGACTCAAATCAGTTGGAGTGATTTGGTACTTATGATTGAAGGAATACAAGTGATAAAAAGTAGTCAAAAAAGGCGATTTTCTATGAGATAAAACAGCCTTAATCCTTGTATAAATAAGGCTTTTGACGTATATTTACTTCATGGAAATAGACTTAGAAAACTTATCGAAACAAGAACTTTTGGCACTTTTAACCAAAGCCCAAAAGACTATTTCCAAACAAGAAAAAGTAAATACTAAGTTAGAGAAGAAAACTACTGAGTTAGAAGAAAAGACCTCTAAACTAGAAGAAAAAAATACAGAACTGGAATATCGTGTAAAGCTACTTGAGCGCATGAAGTTCGGTCAAAGCCGAGAACGTTTTGAGGATCCCAATCAAACTCAATTACCTTTAGATGTTGAACAAGCAGTCTTAGAGGAACAAGAAGAAGTAATCAAACAAGAG
>NZ_WSPP01000190.1:0-47483 GCF_009767705.1 Myroides sp. LoEW2-1
ACACTCCTACTTAAACTACCAGACAATCAACGAATTTAATCAAATAATAAATAGTAATAAAGCTGCTTAACTAATTGTCCAGATTTCGTTTGGATATCCAGTTATTAGTTTACTGAATGTAAACTGTTCACTGTCCACCGTTAACCTAAATACTTTATTGTTATAATTTTATTACAGTATTTGGCAGTCGGATAATTTGAGATTAACTTTGCATCATGCAAATAGACAAAAAAGACATCAGAAGTTTATCTAAGGAACAATTAAGGGATTTCTTTGTTTCTCAGGGAGATAAGGCATTTAGAGGAAACCAAGTGTACGAGTGGTTGTGGAGTAAGGGAGCTCATAGCTTTGAGGATATGAGTAACTTATCATTGGCTACCCGTGAAATGTTGGATGCTAACTTCGTCATTAACCACATCAAAGTAGATAGTATGCAGGTAAGTACTGATGGTACAATCAAGAATGGTGTGCAGTTACACGATGGTCTTATTGTGGAGTCTGTTTTGATCCCAACAGAAACGCGCACGACTGCTTGTGTTTCTTCTCAGGTAGGTTGTAGTTTAGATTGTGAGTTCTGCGCTACGGCACGCCTTAAGCGTATGCGTAACTTGAATCCAGATGAGATTTACGATCAAGTATTAACCATAGACCAACAAAGTAGACAAAATCACGGACATCCGTTGTCTAATATTGTGTTTATGGGAATGGGAGAGCCGTTAATGAACTATAATAACGTACAGAAAGCCATTGAGAAGATTACTTCCGAAGAAGGATTAGGGATGTCTCCTAAGCGTATCACAGTGTCTACTTCTGGTTTGCCTAAGATGATTAAGAAATTGGCGGATGATGGAGTGAAGTTTAAGTTGGCTGTTTCACTACACTCAGCTATTGAAGAAACGCGTAATCGAATCATGCCATTTACAAAGAACTTTCCACTGACTGATTTGAGAGAAGCACTTCAGTACTGGTATAGCAAGACGAAGAGTCGAGTGACTTATGAGTACGTGATATGGAAAGATATAAACGATGATAAAGCATCTATTGATGCTTTAGTTAGGTTCTGCAAGTATGTACCGTGTAAGGTGAATTTGATTGAATATAACCCTATCGACGATGGAGAGTTTCAACAAGCTTCAGAACAGGCAACGAATGCGTATATCCGAGCATTAGAAGCAAATGATATAACTGTTGTCGTTAGACGCAGTCGCGGTAAAGATATCGATGCTGCTTGTGGGCAGTTGGCTAATAAATCTTAATTGCCTTTAGCTTTTGCAAGCTAATTTAAAACAGTAATTGAGAATAGTATTATAAAAACTCTTTTTGTTTCATTTGTAGCAAAAAGAGTTTTTTTTTGGAAACGGTTTACCAACAAAAAAGTCGTATTTTTGATTTCGTTATGAACATAGTACAGCAAATACAGAGTCCGATTAAAACTGAAATGGAGCTTTTTGAGAAAAAGTTTCACAAGTCAATGACTACTAAGGTCGCATTGTTGAATCGAATCACTTATTATATTGTAAATCGCAAAGGGAAACAAATGAGACCCATGTTTGTTTTCTTAGTGGCAAAGATGGTCGGTGAAGGCGAAGTCAATGAGCGTACTTATAGAGGAGCTTCTGTCATAGAACTTATCCACACGGCTACTTTGGTTCACGACGATGTGGTCGATGATAGTAATAAACGCAGAGGGTTCTTTTCTCTTAATGCGCTTTGGAAGAATAAAATTGCGGTATTAGTTGGAGATTATTTATTAGCCAAAGGATTACTTCTTTCCATTGACAATGGAGATTTTGACTTATTGCGTATTATATCCGTGGCAGTTCGTGAGATGAGTGAAGGAGAGTTGTTACAGATAGAGAAAGCCCGTCGATTGGATATTACGGAAGAAATTTACTATGAGATTATCCGTCAGAAAACTGCGACTTTAATTGCAGCATGTTGTGGGTTGGGTGCTGCTTCAGTACAACCTGACAATACAGAATTAATAGAGAAGATGCGCAAGTTCGGCGAAGTGATCGGAATGGCTTTCCAAATAAAAGATGACTTATTTGATTATACCGATGGTCCTATCGGTAAACCAACAGGTATTGATATTAAAGAGAAGAAAATGACTCTACCTCTTATCTATGCCTTAAATACTTCTGACGCAAAAGAGCGTAAGTGGCTTATCAATTCTGTCAAAAATCACAACGAAGATAAAAGACGTGTGAAAGAGGTAATCGCCTTTGTTAAAGAAAAAGGAGGCCTTGAGTATGCTACTACTAAAATGATAGCGTATCAGCAAGAGGCACTTCAAATTTTGAATCAGTTTCCAGAATCCCCTTACAAAGATTCATTGGTTACAATGGTGAATTATGTTATTGAAAGAAAGAAATAGTTATATAAACTGACAGGATATATAAAGAAGTCGCTTGATATTACCTTAAGCGACTTCTTTTTTTATCTTTGCAAGTATCAAGAAGTAAAGTAAAATATGATTTCCAAAAGTACCATAGATGCCGTTTTTGACGCCGCTCGAGTAGAGGAGGTGATAGGGGATTTTGTACATTTAAAAAAGGCGGGAAGTAATTATAAAGGATTAAGTCCTTTTGTGAATGAGAAAACGCCCTCTTTCATGGTTTCTCCGGTAAAGCAAATATGGAAGGACTTTAGTTCAGGAAAAGGTGGAAATGCAATTAGTTTCATTATGGAACACGAGCACTTTACCTATCCAGAAGCTATTCGCTATTTGGCTAAGAAGTATGGCATTGAAATAGAGGAGACAGAACAAAGTCAAGAAGAAAAAGAAATGCTGAACGAGAAAGAAAGTATGTTCGTCGTGTCTGAGTATGCTAAGAAATACTTTCAAGAGGTACTGTTTAATTCCGAGGAGGGAAAAGCGATTGGATTATCATATTTCAAGGAGAGAGGTTTTACAGAGGATACGATTCGAGAGTTCGGATTAGGTTATTCTCCTGATAAATGGGAAGCGTTTACTTCTGATGCACTTGGTAAAGGGTACTCTTTGGAATACCTCGAGAAAACTGGATTGACAATAGTCAAAGAAGATCGTAAGTTTGATCGATTTAAAGGGCGTGTCATGTTTCCTATTATGAGTATGTCTGGTCGAGTATTGGGATTTGGTGGCCGTATTTTGACGAATGATAAGAAGGCTGCTAAGTATTTGAATTCTCCAGAGAGTGATATCTACCATAAGAGTAAAATATTGTACGGTATATCACATGCTAAACAGGAAATTGCCAAGAAGGATAATTGTTATTTGGTAGAAGGTTATACAGATGTTATCCAAATGTATCAATCTGGTATTAAGAACGTTGTGGCTTCTTCAGGGACTGCATTGACGCCAGACCAAATTCGTTTGGTAAATCGCTTGACGAAGAATATCACTATGCTATATGATGGTGATGCTGCCGGTATTCGCGCTTCGTTTAGAGGAGTAGATCTAATTTTAGAGGCAGGAATGAATGTTCGGGTTTGTCCTTTGCCTGATGGAGAAGATCCGGATAGTTTTGCTCGTAAACATTCGCTGGAGCAATTGGAGAAGTATTTTGAGGAGAATGCAACGGACTTTATTCGCTATAAGGCGAATATGCTTATGGACGAGGCTAAACACGACCCTATTAAAAAAGCTGATCTGATACGCGATATGGTCATGAGTATTTCTAAAATACCAGATCAGATACAAAGAGAAGTATATGTGCAGGAGTGTGCGCGTATTATGGATATATCGGAGGATGTTATCTTTAATTCACTTGCTCAACAAGGTAGAAAGGAGCTTCAAGAGGCAAATAAAAAATATAATGAGGAACGCAAGAAACTTGAGGTTGTTCACAGCAAGAGCGAACAACGCAACCGACCTGAGGACGATCCTTTGTATATTCTTGAACGCAAGATTATAGAGATCTTATTGTTGTATGGCAATGTAAAGGAAGTGTTTACGGAACTTGTTTATGAAACCAATGAGGAGAATGACATTGTTGTTAATGAACACAAAGTTGAACAAAAGGTCTATGAAAGAGTATTTTTAAGTTTACAGGAGGATGAAGTACACTTGACTAATTCTCTTTTTCAAAAGATTTACTCGAACTTAATTGCGTATTACAATCACAATGAGTGGAGTTTAGAAAACTATTTAAAGCAATTAGATACGGAGCTTTCAAATGAGGTTACAAGTATCATTATGGATGATGAGAAATGGACGTTACACAATTGGGAGTCACAGAATATCTTCGTTAAACAGAAAACACAGGGTATTGCACAGTATGTTTCAGAAACCATTCTTACCTTGCGTATGTACTTAGTTAATAATCTTGTTGAGAAGTACAAACAGAAATTACCTGCAGAAACGAATGTGAAACGCTCAAATGAAATGCTCACTGTAATTATGGATTATACAAGCTTGATTAATTTGTTCTCTAAACGCTTAGGACAAGTCACATCAAGGTTTAAAAATATAGAGGGATAATTAACAAAAGATAGCCTTTGCTATCTTTTGTTAATTAAAGATTTCAATGTCAGTAGTGACTTGCGTATTTGTGTTGTAAAGTTTACGGACTATTGCATGATATGTTATATAGTTATTGTTTTGTCCTTTACTAAGGTTTAATTTCATTCGAAGGTAGTTGTCATTTCTATTATTGCAACTTTCTTTAAATATAGAATTAAAGTTGATTACACTGCGAAACCCATTAACATAAACTTGACCTATAATCAAATCTTCATTTCTCCAATCAATTTGACCTCTGTAATATACTGCTCCTCTAACTCTGTCTTGAAATTCATGTTCAGATCTGATTACTGTAAAAGAATCTCCTTGTAAGCCAATCACTTGGAGATTACTGGTAGGTGATGGTCTTTGTTCGTTTAGTTTATAGGTCTCGTAGTAATCATTGCCACAATAGTCATCATCTGTACTACACGATATTAAACCAAACATTACTATTAATAAATAAAATACTTTTTTCATAGTTTTAATTTTTATTCAAAAGTAGCTAATATTTTAAATAGTATGTATGGTAAGAATGAGTTATTTTAACAGTTTACTTTAAACTGGTAGGAATAATACATATAGGTATAGGGTTTATCTTGTGTTGATTGATTCGATTTAATCTGCTGTAGATTTCAAAGACTTCTTTCTCTCTTCCTGTAAAGTCATCTGTTTTAGCTCCTTGTTCGTGAGCAAGCATTGCTATCTCTAATTCGTCGTATGACGCTCCTAATTGATCTTCATCAGATCGATCATCGCCAAATAAACCATCAGTAGGTTTTGCAATGATAATACTACTTGGTATTTGAAGATATTCACCTATTTGTCTAACTTCTGATTTCATTAAGTCAGCAATTGGACTTAGGTCAACCCCGCCATCACCGTACTTTGTGAAAAAGCCTACACCAAAGTCTTCGACTTTATTTCCAGTTCCCGCAACTAATGATCTGTTTATTCCCGCAAAATAATAAAGAGTAGTCATTCTAATTCTTGCTCTTGTATTGGCCAGTGTTAAGTTAAGTAAATATTCGCTTTGGCTACTTGGTACCGCTTTAATTAGAGATTCAAATGTATCTGTAAGATCTGCTTCTACTGATTGTACATTATTGAACTTGGCTTTTAAGAATGAGATGTGCTCTTTTGCTCTTGTTACTTGTGAAACCTCTTGATGTATAGGCATCTCTACGCATAATAGGGGTAAGCCTGTCATTGCGCAAAGTGTTGAGGTTACGGCAGAGTCTATTCCTCCCGATATACCGATTACATAGCCATTAACTTTAGCTTGAGTTGCATACTCTTTTAACCACATTACAATGTGGTTAGTTACAGCTTCCACTTGAAAGTTTTTATTCTTCATAGTATCCAATTTTTTAGTGCAGTCTCAGCTATCTTTTTATCTTTGTTTGAATAAAAATCACGATGAGCTATGACATTTTTCAAATTTAGTAAATTATCAGCTGTTCTTTTCTGTAGTCTTTTCCTTTTTTTAGTGAGTTGCAGTGATGAGAATAGTAAATTAGATCAAGAAGTTGCTAAGATTCCAATGAATATTGAAGTATATCGCTTTGATGAGATTTTTTACAAAGCATCTATGGAAGAGGTTCCCGCTGTAAAGGAACAGTTTCCGTATCTATTTCCTCATGAGGTTTCTGAGCAATATTGGTTGAATAAGAAAAAGGATACTTTGTTTGCAGAATTAAATCAGGAGGTTGAGAAGAAGTTTAAAGATTTGGGAAGTATTCCACAGGAAGTTGAGGCTTTCTCAAAGCGCGCCAAGTATTATTTTCCAGCTGAAAGCGATAAAAAGAAATTTATTACTGTTGTGAGTGAGGTAGATATTACGTTGAAAGCTGTTTATGCAGATACACTTGTCTTTGTCTCACTTGACACATACTTAGGAGAGGATCACAAGTTTTATCAAGGTTTTGCGCAGTATTTGCGACCGGAGTTTAATCTGAATCGAATGCTACCTGATCTGGCAGAGAATTTTATTATTCAAAAAATGGAGCAACCTACTGACCGTCGTTTTATTGGTAATTTAATTCATCATGGCAAGATTTTGTATGGTAAGGAGGTATTATTGCCAAAGGTCAGTAAAGAAGATATTATAGGGTACTCTGCAGATCAACTACGCTGGGTAGAATTAAATGAGGGAGAAGTTTGGCGTTATTTTATGGATGAACAGTTGCTTTATAGCACAGATCTTAAATTGAATAAACGTTTTATCGACACAGCTCCATTCTCTAAGTTTTATTTAGAAATAGACAATGAGGCTCCTGGAAGAATTGGTACCTGGATAGGTTGGCAAATTGTGCGTTCGTATATGAAAAATAATAATGTAACTTTGCGGGAGCTTTTAACAAAAAGTACTGACGAAATTTTTCAACAATCAAAATACAAACCTAAGAAGTAATGAGT
This sequence comes from Myroides sp. LoEW2-1, assembly GCF_009767705.1. Taxonomy (NCBI): domain Bacteria; kingdom Pseudomonadati; phylum Bacteroidota; class Flavobacteriia; order Flavobacteriales; family Flavobacteriaceae; genus Myroides; species Myroides sp. LoEW2-1. Next base: position 6,905 of record NZ_WSPP01000190.1, read on the forward strand.
AAGAAACACGTTTCTGATATTAATATTAGAGTAGAATTAGACGACAATAGAGTTCCGGAGAAAATATTGTGGAATGCTAAAGATGGAGGTGTTGAAGCCGCTGCTGCCAAAGCAATGTTATTGTCTATTTGGGATCACAAGGCTCAAGAGACATTGCGTATCGATTTATGGACGAAGGATATGCCAGTAGATGAGATGAAAAAGTTCTTTCATCAAACGCTTGTTGCAATGGCAGATACTTTTGAACGTGCTACACAAGACGAGAAAATGTCTGCAACAATGAGAGATTTCTGCGAGTATTTTGCAGAGAAAATGGAATTGTTAGAAAAATAAAAATAGAGGCGTTTACGCCTCTATTTTGTTATGTATCTTAATCAGTTTAACTCTTAGACTACCATTAAATTACAACCTCTGATATCAGAGTTGTCAAATCTACCTAATATTTCAAAAGTACCATCTGTATATTTCTTTCCCAAGTCTTGCGTTGCGATAAACGAACAAGAGTTTATATTAGCTAAATCAATGACGTTAACCCCTCCGGTTTTCCCGTTCTCTACATAGCTTAAGGCATCTTCAGGATCCCTTGTTAAGATATCCATCCATGGAGGACATTGAAAAATGCCGTCTCCTAAGGAATATCCTTGAGACAATAGCTCAGTCATCCCATATTCAGAGTGTATTTTATTTACGCCCAAACCTTTGCACAATAGATTGTGAAGTTCTTCCCTTATCATCTCTTTGCGTTTTCCTTTCATACCTCCTGTTTCCATAATGATGGTATTGTTTAATTGAAAAGACTGCAATTCAATCAAATCCAACAAAGCATAAGTTACTCCTATCAACAAGATATTTTTGCCTTCTTTATCTAAAGTCGTTAGTGTATCTGCTAATTCTTTATAGTTGTGTAAATAGAACCCACTTTCAGGGTGAATAGAGGACTTAATGAAATCGTCTGCCATATAGATTAAAGAAGAGCCTTCTCTTTCTAAATATGACGGTAAAAGGGCTAAAACTACGTAATCTTCTATGTTTCCATAGAAGTACGAGAAAGCCTGTCTAAAACTATCTTCGTAAAAAGCTAAATCAGTGACATGATGTTTACTTGTCACCATACCAGTCGTACCGCTACTTGTAAAGGTTGTTTGTATCGGAGATGTAGAGCTTAATACATCTTTAGATTTAAAGAATTCGATTGGTAAAAATGGAATATCAATTACAGTCTTGACCTCTTGAGGCGTTCTCTGAAGTAAATCGCAAAATTGCTTATATACAGGATTGTTTTCATATTGAAAGCGATATACTTTCATGGTTACTTTATGAAAGTCTTTCTTCGTCTGTATTTGTATAATATCTTCTGGTCTAAACACGAGTGTCAAATTTTGTACAAAAATACAAATAAAAAAAGCATCAATATATATTGATGCTTTTTTACGTATATTAATTATATTATTTACTTCACTATAATCTTACGAGTGGCTGTTGAGTTTTCCTCTGTTATTTTCATAATGTAAATACCAGCATTTACACTGTAAGGTAAAACAAGTTCTTTAGAGTTTAATGTAACTTGAAACATCTTCTTTCCAACTACATTATACAATTCAACTTCTTTTTGTGCGTTTTTAGAAGATTCTATAAATATTTTACTGTTGTTTACAACAGGATTAGGGTATATAGAAAGTCCTTCAATACTCTGTGTAGAATATCTTGCTTCGTTTGGTTGGATTCTATCCTGAGCGAAAGCTGTACCTCCAGCTATCAAACCAAAGAATGTTAAAAGAGTATAAAAGTATTTTTTAGCCATATACGTAAATATTTGGTATAAATGTAGTTAATAAAAATCAAATATAAAAGGAAAAAGTCCTGCTTTTTTTATAGCAGAACTTTTTATAACACATTTTATTCACTTAATTAGTTTAGACCTACAGTCCAACCTTTTGTCCACTCTGGAGCTTTATCCTTGTTTCCTGCTCCATCGTTATCTTTCTCAACAATTGCTTTACTTACGTCAACAGCTTCTTTACCACTATTAGCTCCTTTGAATTTCTCTGTGATATTCTTTCCGAATTGAATACCATTGATTTTTAAAGAACCATCGTTTACATTTTTGATTGTTTCATCATGTTGAATATCTACTCCAACAGCCCAGAAATCAGCAAAAACATTTGATAAGTTTCCTTTTGTACCTTCACGTAGTTTTAATGCTTGAGCTTCTGACCCTTCTAATGAACCAAGTAAAGTGATGTTCTTGATTGTAGGGTTTGAATAAGGTGCTGCTGCGTTATCCTTACTGCTGTTATCAGCTTCAATACCTCTATTTCCTTCAGCTCTTTTTGAGTACCAGAATTCGTTATTTTGTCCAGACCAACCTTGCGTCCAGTCAAATTGATCATCTTCGTTATTTGTTGAAACTAAGTATTTAGCACTTACTGTACCACCAAACCATTCGAATCCGTCATCTGAACCTTCGTGAGCTTGTACATATTCTATTACTGTTCCCGAACCAACTCCAAATAATGAAAGTCCGTTAAATTCTTTTTCTGATGAGAAGTTAGCTCCTGCATACTCAATTCTTAGGTATTTAATAGATCCTGAGTTGTCATCTGCTTTATTTCCTCCATATGTCAAGTCTGCTACTTCTGACTGTGCAGTTTCACTTCCTCCATTGATTGGTGCTTTTCCACAAATCACTAATCCTCCCCATGAACCTCTTTCTACTTTTGAAGAAGTCATTACTACTGGATTTGTGCTTGTTCCTTTTACATCAATTAGTCCACCTTGAGCGATTGCAATATAAGAAGCGGTTCCTCCAGTACCGATGATTTTTGCTCCTTCTTCGATCACAAGTTTTCCACCATCTTGTACTTCAAGTTTTGATGTTAATGAATATTCTTTGTTTTTTTCAAGTGTGCGAGTTTCTCCTTTTTTCACTAACCCTGAAATTTCTTTTCCTTCTCCATTTCCGTTACCGTTTCCATTTCCATTTCCGTTATCACTGTTGTTGCTATTATCATCTGATGAACAACTTGTTATAGCTACTGATAGAGCTAAAATTGATAAACCGTTTCTAAATAATTTTTTCATAATTTAATTGTGTTACTTATTTTGTTATACAAATATTGAAAACAATTTTTATTTGCAGGTTAAGTGATTGTAAACTAATCATTAACAAAGCGTTAAGTAATGAACATAAAATCAAATAATATTGTTCGTTTTGACTTAACATACCCCTATAGGTAGGTCTTTTGTTAAGGCTTTGTAAACATTTTTGTTTATCGTTGAAGTCAATGTAATATGTTTTGTAGCTTTTTTGTATTTGAGAACGTATTCCAACAAAAAAAAGTGGATTACATTGAGAGATGTAATCCACTTTTCGAATAATTAATTTAGAGTTTAGTTTAGAATGTGTATTTCAAACCAAGACTTAAATTAGAACCTAACTTATATGATTGTACTGTTACATCTTGTGTTTTGTTTTCCTGTTTTCTTTCGATTGAAGGATTAAGTAAGTTCTTAGCGTTTAAACTAATTCCAAAATTTTCATTGAAGTTAAATTTGAAAGCAAAGTCTAACATATTAAATGCTTTATCTACTAAGTTTCCACTTTGTTCTGTTCCCAGTGCATAGATCTTATCCGAGAAGTAAGCGTAAGATAGAGTAGCGATTAAGCTCTTTTCTTTCCACTCTTTGATATAGGATAAATCTGCGTTTAACAATAGATCTGAAGCTCCTGTAAAAGATGAGTTTTCTTCTGTGAAGCTTGTCGAAAGTGGGTTTTCATCAGCCACTTTTTTATTGTCTAACTCTTGGTAAGTCTTCATCCAAGACGCATTAAGACCTCCTGTAATTTTATTTGTTTCAGCATCGTCAAATGAGATTAAGTTTTTTCTAACTTCAACTTCTAATCCCACTGCATATCCATAGTCACCTGTGTTGACATAAGAAATGTCATTAGATGCAGAAGCTATAGTAACCTCGTTAATTGGATTTTGGATGTATTTTCCAAAAACAGTTGCTGAGTAAACTTCATCATTTGTTGGAAACATTTCCCATTTCAAATCTAAGTTGTAGTCATCAGAAGCGTAAACGAATGGGTTACCCGTTTTCGTTTCTGTAATATCTTCATATAAAAATAAAGCTCTTTCTTTAAATTGTGGTAAAGTATATGTCTTTGAAGCTGCTAATCTCAAGTTTTGAATATCTGTTAGCTCATACTTTAAAGACAAGCTTGGTAAGAAAGCATTTTTTGTCAACTCGTTTTCACTACCAACATTGTCTAATTGCGTTTGCCATTTTACATTCTGAGTGATTGTTTCAAATCTCGCTCCTACAACCCCAGATAAACGATCACTCAATTGATATTCAACATTGATGAAACCTGAATGTATATCAAGATCTCCTGTATAAGTTTGTGGTTTTAACGCATCTTTTGTTTCAGCTCCACCTCTAAACGTATATGTTCTAAAGTATCCTTTTTCAAAATTATCTTGGTTAAAGAAACTGTCTAATGCTAAAGGGTTAATGTTTTTGTTATGTGCATTTACGATTTGGAAGTTAAATTGTGTTGCTTCGAAATCTCTCTTTTTATTGCGGAAGTTGTATCCCACAGTCATTTTTCCTTTGTAAAGGTTCTCACTGTTTTTTGCAAAACTGTAATCTAAAGCTACGTTAGCTGCAAATTCATTCTCTGTTAGATCTTCAAAATAACGGTGATTGTCTGATCTCGAGTTTGTAGAGAAGGCATATGAATCACTTCCATTATTGTTTAGTGTGTATTGTTGTCTATCTGGGGTTTGAGCAGAAATGCTGTTGAATGCTGTCCCCCATCTAAACTTAAGTTGCTCATTGATTTCGTGATTTCCCAAAAGTTGATTGACAAATAAGCGATCTTGTCTATAGGTACCTCTTGATATTAGTGTTTCAGCTCCTAATTCTTCTGAAGTAGTATCTCTTATATATCCATTATATTGCTCGTTTTTCTCTTTTGAATCATTGATAAATAAGAAGTTATATTTAATATTGTGTTTCGGGTTGATACTGTAATCAGCATTAAACATTGCTGTTGTATTTGTACTGTACTCATAAACTTTTCTGTTCAATTTTTTAGTGTAATTATCTTGTGCTTGAACTGAGCCAGAAAGTCCTTCGTGGAATCCAAAATTATTTCCAAAAGAAACAGTTGCAAATAAATCCAATGAAGATTCTTCACCAAAGAAAAATGATTTACCACCATTGACGTTTATGCTTGTTCCTATTGGTACTCTCTTTTCGGATTGAGTTGAATTATTGAAAGAGAAAGAACTCAAAGGGTTGTTTGGAATCTTGGTATTTGAAAAACCAAATGAGTTTCTATCAGCAATAGAATAAAATGTACTTTCTCCTATGGCGTTAGTATTGACATTCGAGCCGATACCTATTTCGAGAAAATCATTCCCGTGGTGTTTTTTTGATATGATGTCGATATTTGCACCAGCAACATCTCCATATTGCTTTACGCTATAAGCCTTGTCTATAGATATGTACTCAACAATATCAGTTGAGAAAATGTTTAAGTCAATATTCTTTTTCTCTGGATCGTTTGACGCCAAAGGCAGTCCGTTTAACGATGTACTATTGTATCGGTCGCCAAGTCCTCTTACGAAGATTGTACCTGACCCCTCTTGTTTAGATATTCCTGTTGTTTTTGTTACAGCAGTCGCAACATCACTTACTCCTTTTCTCGATAATTCTTGAGATCCGATATGTTGTTTGATTTCTGCTGCTTTTTGTTGGTCAAGTAATAGAGCTGATTCCCTACTTTTTGAACGTGTAGCTTCTACGACTACTCCTTCAAGTTGGATGCTTTCCTCCTCTAAACTCATGTTTACTTTAAGGGGTTTGTCTTCAATAACTTGAATGGTCTTTTCCGCAGTTTTATACCCTAAGTACTGGTATACAAGTGTGTAATTTCCTGGTTTTAAGTTGAATTCATACTTTCCGTTAATATCAGTATTTGTACCGATTGTTTGGTCTTTAATACTAACTGTTGCAAAAGCAAGTGGTTCTTGAGTTGTTTGGTGAGTCACTATACCATTTACTTTGACTGATTGCGCTTGGACAGCGCAGGTAGTTGCAACTAATGCAACCAGATTTAATAATTTCATAAAAATTCAGTTGTGTTTTGACGCAAATAACTTAACTGAATGTGAAGTGAGTGTTAAGGCAACATTATCAAATCGTTATGCCATTGTTATTAAATGGTTAAGTTATTAAAAAATCGTAAACTAAATTTTTTGTATTTTAGAATATTCTATCTTTGAGCCCTATAAACACACAACATTATGATGAAAAATGAGGATATTACTATTTTAATCGCAGATGACGAGTTCCAAAATATTGAACCCTTAGTTTACAATTTGAAAAAGGAGGGTTTCAACTTAGTTACTGCCTTGAATGGTGTAGAAGCTGTAGCAAAAGCAAAGCAATATCGACCTGATTTAATTATTCTTGATGTCATGATGCCTGAGATGGATGGGATTATGGCATGTCAAGAGATACGCACTTTAGAGGGCTTTGAGGAAACAGTAATTGTCTTCTTAACAGCACGTGAGGAGGATTTCTCTCAAATAGCAGGATTTGCTGCAGGTGCAGATGACTATTTAACTAAACCTATCCGTCAGAAGGTTATTGTTAGTAAAATACAATCTTTGCTGAGACGAGTGAAAATCGATGAGATTATCGATGAGAATGTCGTTAAGATTGGCTATTTCCTTGTGAACAAGAATACGTACAAGGCTTATTATAAAGGGGAGGAGTTAGTCCTTCCAAGAAAAGAGTTTGAACTACTTTTTTTACTATCATCTAAACCCGGTTATGTATTTACACGTGAGGAAATACTGGAGTCTATATGGGGCATGGATGTGATTGTGGGTGGGCGTACTATTGATGTACATATTCGAAAATTGCGTGAGAAATTAGGTGAAGACTACTTTAAAACAATTAAAGGAGTGGGATATAAGTTTGAAAATGTAGAATATTAATATTTTTAAACATAGCGTATTAATGTCTGTAAAGTTCAAGAAGACTTATAAATTTGCACTGAAGGCATCACTGTATATCATGTTGTATGGTTTTGTTTTAGTCATGCCTTTAGTTATTTATTTTACAACTGTTTCATGGTGGCTGTATATCGTCCACAGTATCCTGGTTTTCTTTATCTCTTTCTTTATTATTCAGTACAGAGTTGAGCACTTTATCTATCGCAGAGTGAAAAAAATCTACGACAATGTGTCTTTATTAGAGCATACTGAATTGCGATCTAAAGCTGTCACTACTGATATGCAAACGCTAACTGAGGAAATAGAGAAGTTTGCTACAAACAAGAAGATTGAGATCGAATCTCTTCAAGTGAGAGAAGAGTATCGCCGTGATTATTTAGGAAATATCTCTCACGAATTGAAAACTCCTTTATATACTATCCAAAGTTATTTAGAAACGCTTCAAGATGGCGCTATAGACGATCTTGATATCCGCGATCAATACCTCGAGCGCGCGATGCAAGGAGTGGATCGTCTAACCTTTATCATAAAGGATTTAGATATGATATCTAAATTAGAAACAGGTGCTTTACATTTAGAAGTTGGTGTATTTGACATTGTAGCTTGTATCCAAGAAGTGTTTTATTTTCTTGAGTACAAGGCAAAACAGCGACATATCACTTTAATGTTTGACATGAGTTACGATATGCCAATCTATGTGAAGGGCGATCGCGATCGCATTAGTCAGGTATTGACTAATTTGGTGAGTAACTCAATTAAATACGGAAAAGACAAGGGAACTACTGAAGTGAGTATTGAAGATTTAGTTCAAAATAAAATGATTATTCGCGTAACTGATAATGGTGAAGGCATCAAGAAGGAGCACATACCAAGGCTTTTTGAGCGTTTCTATCGAATAGATAAAACGGGATCAAGGCAAGTAGGGGGCTCTGGATTGGGCTTGTCTATTGTCAAGCATATCGTAGAGGCACACGAAGAGCATATCTATGTCGAAAGCAGTTATGGATATGGATCGGAGTTTTCATTTACTTTAGAAAAGGCTCCTTTAGACGCTTATGCAGATCCTTTAGCGACAGATTAGTTTGATCAAAATAGCATAGAATGTTTTTCTTTAAGTTTAAATAATTATTTTTGCTCAAAATTTTTCTAAATAAAATAAATAGTGGGAAGTAAAAATAAGTTAAAGCGATTTAGAGAGAACGAAACATTTGGTAACGTTTTCCAGCCTACAAGGGAAGATATGATTGAAAATTTGCCACAAAAAGGCAAATGGGCAAAAGAAGTATTTCAAAATGACAATCCGATTGTTTTGGAATTAGGATGTGGAAAGGGTGAATATACAGTTGAGTTAGCTAAGCGTTTCCCTGAGAAAAACTTCATTGGCATTGACATTAAAGGAGCTCGATTTTGGCGTGGAGCAAAGACTGCTGTAGAGTCAGGAATGACTAATGTTGCATTCTTACGCACGCAAATAGAGTTGATTGAATATGCTTTCGCACAAGGAGAAGTTAGTGAAATTTGGATTACTTTCCCTGATCCACAGATAAAATATAAACGCACTAAACACCGTCTTACCAACTCTGAGTTTCTGAAGAGATATAAGAATATCCTTACAGCGGATGGTATTATGAATCTTAAGACGGATAGCGAGTTTATGCATGGGTATACTTTAGGACTTCTTCACGGAGAAGGTCATGAGGTATTGTATGCAAATCACCATATTTATAAAAATGAAGGTGCTCCTGCAGTGGTTACTGAAATTCAAACATTTTACGAGTCACAATATTTAGAGGAAAATAAACCTATTACTTACATTCAATTTAGAATAAAATAGAATGGAAGTAGAAGGAATAATATTACTATTATATGGTTTTATGGCAGCAGTCCTTGGAGTTTCACTCCCAGGACTGTTGAACATGACTGCTGTAAAGATTTCGCAGGAATATGGGTACAACGATGCCTTTAAATATATCTGCGGGGCTTTGAGCGTAATATTTATTCAGACTTTTATCGCTATATTTTTCTCTCGATTGATTGAATCGAGTCCTGCTATTACGGAAGCTTTACACGAGATTGGACTGGCAATTTTTTCAGTATTGACGATCTACTTTTTTTTCTTTGCTAAGCGCAAAGAAAAAAGAAAACACCAAGGAGACATTCCCAAAAGACAAACTCCGTTTCTACAGGGAATCCTGTTGGCCTCTATCAATGTTTTTTCTATTCCTTTCTATGTCTTTTTGAGTATAACATTAGCCACGTACGATTACCATATCTTTGATCAAATCTACACTATACTATTTTCGTTAGGAGTAGTGATGGGATCGGCTTTGATGTTTTATATGTATATCTACTTCTTTAAGAAGATTACCAGGGAAGATGCTTTTATCCTAAAGAACATCAATTACATTATAGGTAGTATTACTGCGATTATTAGTTTAATTACGGTTTATAAGTTATTGCGTTAAAGATGAAGGAACAGAATTTTTTTGAACGCGTCTATGCCGTAGTTAGGCAAATACCTCATGGTAGAGTAACTACATATGGTGCTATCGCCAGGGCTATCGGTGCAGCTCGATCTGCACGTATGGTTGGTTATGCGATGAATGCCTCGCATGATGACGATACAGTTCCTGCTCATCGCGTAGTTAATCGCAATGGACTACTTACAGGCAAATTTCACTTCGATGGAACGAATCTAATGCAACAGTTATTGGAGAGTGAAGGAGTGGAAGTTGTTGATAATAAAGTAGTCAATTTTAAAGAACTCCTTTGGGAACCTACCGTGTACGAAGGAGAATAAATAGTTTTAAAAATTCCCCTTTTTCTACAGAGGCATATTACTCTCTTGTTGTTTAGATGCCAATAGCTCATATTTTGTATTAGTTTGTTTACATCAAATTTTGAAAGTAAAATGATTGCTATTTTTTGTAAGTCTATTAGGATTCTTCTCTTACTATTCATTCGATTTAAGCCTTCAGATTATTGCTTCTGCATATTTATTGGCAACTTACCTATCGCTTTGTAGCGACATACAAAGACATTGCTTGGGGTTTTCTTGCACCTTTCTTCGACAAAAGGGCCCTCTAGGCAAGTAAACCCCTAGAAAAGTGCAAGAAAACCCCAAGGAAGTGCAAGCCAACCCCTCTTATAAAGTATGCTAATCTGCTTTTTAAAATTCATCAACCTCCTCATTGATTTTGGTAATTTCGTCCTTAGATAAGATAGAATTAACTTTAGTTAGTGCTTAAATATCTGTATCTTAATGTCTTCATATTGATAGTATTTTTTCTTTTCTATTATCGAGTTCAAGGTTTTTTATATTTTTTCACTTCTTTAGGCTGTAGCACTCTTGTTTAGTAATACTATTGAGATTGTATTACTTTAAGTTGTTGATTATTAAAAGTATATATCTTTTAGTGTTTTGATAGGTTAGAAATTATATCGGTCTTGAAGATAGTTTGGGGTGTTGTTGAATAAATTAAAGAAACTAAAGATATTGAGGATGAGTTATTGCATTTTAATGTATAATTTTAGAAGTCAAAAATAGTTATGAAAAGCTTTTTATTTTTAGTGTTATCTCTTTTTACGATGGTGACTACTTGTTAATCAAGTGGTGATAGGTATTCCTCCTATATTAAGAAAGACCTTTTCGGGTCTTGGGAATTTGTGTATTCGAAGGTATATGATATAGAGGGGAATATGGTAAGTGAAGTGGGAGAGGAAAGCCCTAATCACTGTAAGTTATTGGTTATAACTTTTGGTGAAGAAAGCATAGAGTATTTTAAGTATAATGGTATAGACAAAGAAGGAAAGTGCATAGTATTGATCAAAAAAGTAAAGTACGATTTGAGAGATAACTGTATTTATACACTTGACGGTGAAGGGGATTTAGTTTTGGGAGATATGGTGGTAATTAAAGAATTATCTGCGGATACGCTTTCTTTTTATAGAAGGTTAGCGAATCCAGTTGTCAATAATGGAATAGTGCTTCAAGGCGTAGAGTTGCAGTTGAAAAAGGTGAAATTGACAAATGCAGAATATGAGATAGAGCATGGTCTTTAAGCCCACGCTGTCGATCTTAGTAGATTATAATGTATCTGTACATGATGCGGTAGGCACAGCTTCTTAGTGTCTGATTTCTAATTCTTTAATTAATTTAATACAGTGGGAAGTTAAGACTGAAGACCGTTCTTTCTTCTCGCCTGTGGTACGTTAGGTACCCATTGTGCATCTCTACAATATTCTTAGAGAGCGGTAGTCCGATACCAGCACCTTCTTCGCGAGTGGTGTAAAAAGGTATAAATATTTTGTGTTGAATTTCCTCGGCAATCCCACTACCTGAATCTGTAAAGTCGATGTAGATACGATTATTCTTTTCGTATAGATCTACCGTTATTTGCTTGGTAGGTTGCTTGAGTACAGCGTAAATTGCGTTGGTTAACAAGTTGATAAATACTTGTTCTATCTGTTGTTTATCTACGTTTAATAGGACATTGTCAGCCAGGTTTACTTTTACAGAAATACCGCTTTTTTTAAATAGTGGTTGCAAAGTTTCGATACTATTATTTAATAGAGATTTTAGATTTGTAATCTGTTTTTTTGGACTTGGCAACATAGTCAATCTCCTGTAATTATCAATAAAGTGCTTTAAGTGGTCTGTTCTATTGACAATCGTTTGTACACTAATTTTGATATCTTCTAAGTCTTCCGAGGTAAGCTCTGTATTATCGTTTAAGATTTGTTGTGTATTATGTGCAAGCGAGTGAATAGGAGTTAGTGAATTCATGATTTCATGAGAAATAATTTTCATTAAGTTTTCCCAGGTATCCTTTTCTTTTTTGTCTAAAACATTTTGTATCGAGTCCAATAGGACAATAAAGTATTCTTGGTCATGACTTACTGTTTTTGAAGTTTGTAGCATGAACGTCTGTTTATTTTCATTCTCTATTTGGAGGTCAATAGACCCTTTCGATTCTTTGAACCCAAGTTGGGTAATATGATTGGTCAATGAAGGTAGTAATCGGTTGAGATTGTACCATGTCTTTACTTTTGGGATGTCAAATAGTTCAGAGAAATAATTGTTGACAAGGAAAAGCTCCCACGTATCTACCTTTCTTTCAAAGATGATAATTCCTGTTTCTAAGCTGTTTAATATGTTGAGGTAAACGAGTTCTTTAACCTCATTTTTCATTTGGTCATTTTGCAATTTGTGATAGAGCTTTTGCAGATTGTCAAAAGTGTCGTTTTTTTGAGGTTTGGAAGTCTTTAAGCTATAGTCTTCATAGAGCATAGCAAGGACGACCCTGTCTATGGTATTGTAGTACTTTTTCTGAAAGTAGTAAAACTCAACAAATAGCATGATAATTACGAAGCTAATCAACACAAGGGAGTAGTTAAGTTTCTGTTCAAAGACAACTACTGCTAAAAGCCCGAGTAACAATATGGTGAAAATGCGTAAAAATGCTTTGATGTGGAATGACATAGCTCAAGTAACTTTAATTTTTAATATTGTATTTTTCTAATCGTCTATAAAGTGCAGCCCTTGACAAACCAAGTTCTTCTGCCGTTTGGGATATATTTCCCTCGTGTTTTTCAAGGCATTTGACGATAGAAATACGCTCCATATCTTGTAGGGTATTTTCTTCTTGATTTTGGGGTATGACCATTGTTAAGGAAATACCGAAATCGCTTATTGCCAAATCATTTTCTTCAGATAAGATCATCGCTCGTTCAATTCGGTTTTGCATTTCCCGAATATTACCCTTCCAATCGTACTGTTCAAGTGTTTCAAGGACATCTGTTTTGATATTGGGAATCGCGCGGTCGTATTTGTTTGCATACTGTTCCAGAAAGAAATTGACAAGGGGAATGATATCTTCTTTGCGTTCACGCAATGGAGGTAGATTCAAAACAACCGTATTGATTCGATAGTATAAGTCTTCTCTGAAGAGTTTGTTTTGTACTTCTTGTTCTAAGTCAGTATTCGTAGCTGTAATGATGCGTATATCCACTGCTCTCTGTTTAGATTCTCCCAGTCGAATCACACTTTTTGATTGGATCACTTGAAGTAATTTTGCTTGCAAGTGAAGGGGAACATTGCCAATTTCATCCAAAAAGATTGTACCGCCATTGGCTGCTTCGAATCGACCTTCTGTATCCTGTTTAGCATCTGTAAAAGCACCTTTAGCATAACCAAACAATTCACTTTCAAATAAATTCTCATTGAGTGAGCCTAAGTCAACGTGAATAAAAGGCTTGTCACGACGTGTAGAATTGTCGTGGATGTGTTTGGCAAGGACATATTTTCCCGTACCATTCTCTCCTAAGATTAAGGCATTAACATCTGTTTTGGCTACTCTATTTGCCATATTGTATACCTTTTCAATCGAAGGTGCTTGACCGACAAACACATTGTCTTTTTCTGGTAAGGCTAAGGCCATTGCTTTTTTCTTGCGAGTTTGTTTGATTGCTACTTTGATGGTTTCTACTAAAGTTTCATTGCTCCAAGGCTTTAGTATATAGTCGATAGCCCCAAGCTTGATGCCCTCCACTGCAGTTTCAACATTTCCATAGGAAGTCATCAGTATAATTTGCGTTTTCGGAGAGATGCGCTTTATTTCTTTAAACCAAAATATACCCTCTTTTCCGTCTTCAAATCCAACTCTAAAATTCATGTCCAAAAGGATAACGTTTACTTCTTCTGTTGAGATGTATTCGATAGCCTTTTTTGGGTTCGTATTCGTATTTACTGTTTCGAAATGACGTTTTAAAAGCATTTTTGCAGCTATTAGAATCTCAGTGTTGTCATCGAGAATTAGAATATTAGCAATTGTTTTTTTCATAGTTAGTGGACGGTTTTACAAAATCGAACATAAAGGTGTTCATTATCGAACAGTCTGCTTTAGCTTCCGTTTTGCAAGTTGTTGAATAATATGTTGTTAGCAATTCTTTATTAATTGGTATAGTTTTCCTTTTAAATACTTGAAAAAGAAAGACATGGATAGAGCATTGCCTCGTAAAAATAGAAAAAAAGTTAAAGTAATTGCAATTGTCGTGGCAATATTACTTTTAACTTTCGCTACTTATAAAACTTTCTTTCAAAATATCGCTTTGAATGTTGAGAGAAAAGAAGTTCGCATACGTGCGGTTGAGGAAGGTTTTTTTGAGGATTATATTTCCTTTCAGGGACAGGTTGAGCCTTTGCACTCCATGTTGATAAATATAGTTGAGGGAGGTGCTATTCAAGAGTTATTCATTGAGAACGGTGCGTTTGTAAAACAAGGAGATCCCTTAGTGAGATTGTATAATCCAAGTACGGAGTACAACTTTATGTCGCAGGAAAATGCGTTAATTGAGCAAATGAATAATCTGAATGTCAGTAAGATGAATATACGAAATCAAGAGATTAACTTGACAAAAGATCTTATTAGTGTTCAACATGATTATAAGGAGGCAGAGTTAATGTATGAGTTGAACAAAAAACTATATGATCAAGAGGTATTGTCAAAAAGTGATTGGGAACGCACAAAGGAATCTTTTCGTTATCAACAAGAGCGCAAGGCCTTGATTGAAGAAAGTATTAGCAAAGAAAAGCAGACAAGTGCTGTTCAGCTTACTCAGATAGAGCAATCTATGGTTGTCATGCAGAAGAGTCTTGTGAAGTTAAGAGAAAACAAAGAAAATTTCTTATTGACAGCTCCTATATCGGGTCGATTGTCATCTTTTGATGTAATTTTAGGAAAAACCTATGCTGCAGGTGAGAGCATTGGAAAGATAGACGTTATGAAGGGGTATAAATTAGTAGCACAGGTTGATGAGTTTTATCTTGAGCGCATTCAGGTAGGTCAGAAAGGTCAAATCGATATGAAGGGACAATTGTTAGGGGTTGAGGTAAAGAAGATTATTCCGGAGGTAAAAAAGGGAAGGTTCGAAGTACAATTGGAGTTCTTAACAGATAAAGAATTGAAGCTTCAGGAAGGAAGCACCTTTGGTGTAAAATTATTCCTATCTGGAAAAGAGAAAAGACTTTTATTGGCAAAGGGTAATTTTTACCAAGAGACATTAGGAGAATGGGTTTATGTCGTAAAGAACAATAGAGCTGAACGAAGAAAAATAGAAATAGGTAGAGAAAATCCAGCCTATTATGAGATAGTATCGGGGTTACAGCCAGGGGAAGAAGTGATAATATCGAGTTATAAAGATTATTTGAGAGTTGAATATTTAAATATTAAAAATTGAGATTATGGTAATACAGATTAAAGATATGTCTCGTGTGTTTCAAACAGAAGAGGTAGAGACAACAGCCCTTAATAAAGTGAATCTTGAGGTGAGAAAAGGAGAGTTTATCTCTGTAATGGGACCTTCAGGTTGTGGAAAGTCAACGTTGCTTAATATCATCGGTTTACTTGATAGTGTAACAGGAGGTAGCTATCTCTTGTTAGACAAAGAAATGGTTGGACTAACCGAAGGACAGCGTTCACAAGTAAGAAAAGAGAATATTGGTTTTATCTTTCAGAACTTTAACTTGATAGATGAGTTATCAGTGTACGATAATATAGAGCTGCCTTTACTTTATAATAAAGTGGGGAGCAGTGAGCGCAAAAAGCGTGTAATGGAAATTGCAGAACGCTTAAATATTGTACACCGATTGAAACATTATCCTCAACAATTGTCAGGTGGTCAACAGCAGCGTGTTGCGGTAGGACGTGCTTTGGTTACAAATCCCAAGATTGTTTTAGCCGATGAGCCAACTGGAAATTTAGACAGTAAAAATGGGGGAGAAGTTATGGAGTTGTTAACAGAACTTCATCAACAAGGAGCGACTATAATTATGGTGACTCACTCTAACCATGATGCATCTTATTCAGAGCGTACTATTTTGATGAAAGACGGTATGATCCTATCTGAAAAGATTAATACAAAGATTGTTGATGTTTTTGCAGAATAAATTATGGTACGTATAATAATTAGTTTCTTCTTGTTTTTAATGTCTTGGGTGATGAGTGCCCAAACGACAAAAACAGTTGATATAACAGGGAGTATTGTTGCTCTGGATGTGTCTTACCCTATTAACGTCTATGTCGATGCGACGAAGGACGATAATGTCATAAAGGTTGAAGCAAAGGAAGATGTAATTGAGTATATCTCTGTAAGGCAGGTAGGTCAGAAAGTTGTTGTTGATGTAGATACTAAAAGTAAACGAAGAAATCTGGGAATTGGAACTGTAAATGTCTACCTCAGCCAAAAGAGTATTGAAAAGTTTTCGGTTAGTGCTGTTGCAAAAGTATATGTAAGCGGGAGGATGAAAGTGAATAGCCTTACTGTTGGCGTTGATGCGAATGGTGGTCTTCAAGGAGATTTTCAGGCAAATTCAGTGAGCTTGAATATAGATTCTGCTGGATGGTTTAAAGGGAATATATCAGCAACTTCTATAAAGGCAAATATAGATTCTGCTGCTAAGGTTACTGTCAGTGGAGATGTAGAGTCGCTAACTGTTAATGTCGATAGTGCAGCAACATTTGACGGTAAAGACTTAAAGGCTAAAAACGTCAAAGTGGAAGCAGATTCAATGGGGAAAGCATTGGTATATCCTACAGAAAGCCTAAATGCTTATGCAGATTCAATGGGAAAAGTGGTCTATTATAACACACCGAAAGAATTAAAGAAATATACTGACTCAATGGGGTCTGTGAAATCAAAGTAATAATGTTGCAGAATTGGCTTAAACTATATATTGCGTTCATCAATAAATCAAGGTATTTTTTCTTGTGGAATATCTTGGGATTAGCACTTGGAATCAGTGCGGTTGTACTTGGGACTATTCACTATCAAGATGAATATGGGTATAACCGTTGGATACCTGAGGTGGATAAGATATATGAAGTAAATATTGATGTAGGTACAGAGGCCAATTCAATTTATATACCTGCAGGGGTTGGGCCTTCTTTACAGCAAAATAGTTTGGTTGACAACTATTGTTATTTTGCAGTAGAGTACCTCGAATTTTATGCAGCAAGCACACTCAGTAATCGTGTGCAAAAGGGGATATTGAATACACAAAGGAGTTTTTTTGACTTTGTTCCCTTCGATTTTGTCTATGGAAGGGCAGATGAGGTTTTTCAAGATGACTATTCTATAGCTATCTCGAATGAGGTCGCTCAGTTTTTTTTTGGCGATAAGAATCCAATTGGCGATACGTTGTCTTTGGCTCATCAGCCTTATATAGTAAGAGGAGTGTATCAACTGAATAAGAATGTGACTATTCGACCACAGGTGGTACTGGCTAATATGGAATGGCATAAGGAGGAAAGTAAATCACTGTGGCAAGAAAATATTGGAGGCTTACTGGTAAAGATGAAGCACGAGGGAGATACGCTTTTGGTTTCAAGATATTTAGCAGATACATTTAAGCAACAAAAGCGAGCGAATAAGTTTTTTGATGAAGGAGAAGATGTTTCAGTTAGTTTATCCTCTTTTAGAGAAGGTAGGTTTGTTTCTAAACAGACTGCCCTTTTGGAAGGTAAGACAAAGCATGATACTGTTAACCTTATCACTGCTTGTTCTATTCTCATTTTTATACTGAGTATTCTAAATTATATCATATTAAATCAAACAAGTGTTTTAATAAGAGCAAAAGAGTTTAGTATTCGAAAAATAGTGGGAGCAAGTAAGTTTCAACTCGTTTTTCAGATCGTGTTTGAGACACTGCTCAACTTAATCTTATCACTACTTGTCACATTGGTATTTATAGAAATTAGCTTACCCGTATACAATCAGTTTCTGCACAAGACATTGCTGTTTTCTTTTGTTGAGTCATTTGATATTATCGCTATAATTAGTGTTGTTGTTATAGTATTAGGGGGATTTATCCCCGCTATTTATGCTAATTATATTACTCGTAAGCATATTGTCAATAAGGTGCAGGGTTCATTATTGGTTTCGATGAAATGGCGTATGTGTTTGGTTGTTTTACAGTTGATCATTGCCTTTTTCTTTATGATAGGAGCCTTGATTATTCACAGTCAGGTGGAGTATGTTAAGCGTCAACCATTAGGATTTGAACACGAGGAGGTTTTACAAGTCAAATTATATACACAGCAAATTAGGCGTAAGTTCTACAAAGGAGAGAAGATAATCGACCAGATTAAAGAGATTAAAGGGGTTGACGGAGTTGCCTTATCTACTTTGTCATTTAAGAGCAAGTCAATGAGTAGTAATCATATAGCTTATTTTGGGCAACAGTTAGTAAGTGATTTTGTACTTGAAGGGGTAGATGACGAGTATCTTACATTAATAGGTTCGCGTGTTTTAGCTAAAGAAGTAGATATTCCTTCAGAAGTATCTACTGTTGTAGTTAATCAAAAGTTTGTTCAAAAAATGGGAGTTCCTATAGAGAAGGTTATAGGAGAAGTAATTTCATTTGAAGGAGTTACTTATGTTATAGAATCAGTTATAGCGGATTTTTACAATAGTGGATTTGAACAAAGAGTAAAGCCAACTATCTTTTTTAAATGGCGAGATATAGAATTTCTTCCCTATATGATAGAATCTTTATCAATTAAGATTGATAAGGACGAGAGTGAGGAAACAATGGAAAGGATTTTAGCTTACTGGATTGTGAATGTGGATGTGGAGTATCCATTCGAAGTGATGACGATTAAAGAGCATATCGCTTTTACTTATGAAAGGGTAATTTCTCAACGCAATATGTTTGTCCTTTGGAATTTAGCAGTAGTGCTTATTTCACTTTTTGGATTATATGCAACATTGTCTTTTGTATTGGAACAGAAAATGAAGGAATTGGTTATCCGAAAAGTATTGGGAGCAAGTACAAGAACGCTTTTGATACAGTTGATATATCCTTTTATAATAGCTGTTTTTATCTCTTTCTGTATCGCTGTTGTACCCACTTTCTTATTGATGGATAAATGGTTGCAACGCTTTGTATACAAAGAGGGTATATCATTTATGCCTTTTGTTATTTCCTTTCTTGTACTGTCATTTATTGTGACAGCTATATTGTTGCTGAAGGTATTGAAGGCTTTGAATTTTAAAATAATAAACTATTTAAAACACGAATAGAGATGCTAAAGAACTGGTTAAAGATTTATTGGTACAATACGATGAAGCACAAGATGTACTTCTTGTTGACAGTGGTAGGATTGGCGATTGGTATTGCGTCAATTACATTGGCATCGTTATATTATTTGGAAGAGAAGAGCTATAATCAATGGAATCCGAATAAGGATGAGGTCTATGTAATTGAGAATTTAGGTAAACGAATGATGTATAGTTCACAACCTTTGACTTTAGGAAGGTATATTCACGATAATTCAGGCGCTGTAGAATCTTATATGTATTATAGATATTATAGATCAGTTACTGTCAATCGCAATGGAAAGTCTTTTGAAGTAAAGAAGGCACTTGATTCACAGAATACCTTTTTTTCATTCTTTCCCTATGATTTTGTCTATGGTAATGCACAGACAGCATTAGTTAATTTGAATGATGTAGCATTAGAAGTGACTTTGGCTGAACGTATATTTGGTCCAGGGGTTAACCCTATTGGACAGGAGATTTTATTCGATGATCAGAACTATATTGTAGCAGGAGTATACGAAATTGGAAAGAAGAGAAGTTCGTTAATGCCTGAATTAGTGACTCATTCGTTAACGCAGGAAGCAATGACTAACAATGATTGGGGATCAGCCAGTACTCCAATGCTTGTTAAAACAAAAGATACTCATAGAGTAAGTGAAATCATCGAAAGTGTGATAGATGACAATCTCTATGCAGGTGCAGCCAAAGATAAAGGAATGAGTTTAGATGAGTATAAGAAAACCGTAATTAGTGATATGCTTACCAGACCTACGTTTTACTCTTTGAAAGATATACATATGATGAATGGCAAATACTTCTTTTCAGAGGCGAGCGCAAATTTGAATTTGCTGTATATAACAATTGGTTTATCTGTTGCTTTACTACTACTCTCGATTTTTAATTATATCAATTTGAGTTTAACCCAAATGATGGAAAGAGGCAAAGAAATAGGAGTACGTAAAGTATTAGGGGCAAAGCGAATGGATATTTATTTACAATGCATTTTTGAGTCGTCCTTAATGGTTCTCACAAGTTTTGTATTGGCTATTTGCGTTATGGAATTACTGTTGCCTTATATCAATATATTCTTGAATGTAAATATTA
The DNA here is from genome assembly GCF_009767705.1 of Myroides sp. LoEW2-1. NCBI lineage: Bacteria > Pseudomonadati > Bacteroidota > Flavobacteriia > Flavobacteriales > Flavobacteriaceae > Myroides > Myroides sp. LoEW2-1. The sequence continues at coordinate 27,142 of NZ_WSPP01000190.1, forward strand.
GTATCTCTTTTATACAGCATATATTTATTATAGTAGCTATTCTGATAGTGGTTATCGTGCTTTGCGGATTTGTCCCTGCTATGTATATCTCAAGACATAAAGCAATCAGTGTGCTGAAGGGGCGTATTGCTAATGATGCAAAGGGTAGCTTAATGCGTAACAGCTTATTGGTTTTGCAGTTTGTTATCGCTTGTTTTTTTATTATAGGCTCTATAATTATTAATAAACAAGTTAATTATATGCTCAACAAAGATCTCGGGTTCAAAGGAGATCAAATTATTTCAGTTCCTTTCTTATCAGAGACAAAATACGATAGCATTCGCTTTGATAAGTACAATAACTTTAAAACGGAAGTACAGAATGTAACTGGTGTAGTTAATGTAACAGCTTCTTCAATGGTTTTTGGTCCATTAGGTGGTAGAAACGTGTTTTCTTTTTTTGAAAAGGGAGAGGACAAATTATTGGTTAGTCGCATTGTTTTAGATTATGATTATCTTGATGTTATGCAGATTAAACTTAAAGAGGGAAGAATGCTCTCAGATCAATTTGCATCAGACAGTATCAATAATGTTTTAGTCAATGAGGCATTTATCGAAATGTTTAATATCAAAGAACCTATTAATTCAGAAATAGTCAGTAATAAAAAGAAATATACAGTAGTAGGAGTTATACAAAACTTTAATTTAAGTGGTGTAGAGAATGGTATTAACCCTCAAGTATTTGCACATCACGAAACTTTTCAGGGTGCTAAGGGACTGTTTGAAGAGGTGTCAATCAAAGTAGAACCAGAGCGAATAGAACAAGTATTGAAGGACATAGAGAAACTATGGCTAAAGTACAATAATGAGAGTAAGATTCCTTTCGATTATGAGTTTGTAGACAAGCAGTTTGCCAAGACTTTTGACCGGGTATTATTAGAACGAAAGATGTTTGGTGTATTGAGCAATATTGTTGTATTCATTGCTTTATTTGGATTGTTTGCTGTATCGTCTTTTACAATAGGAACAAAGCTAAGAGAAGTAGCTATCCGCAAGGTACTTGGAGCTGAGACAACTGGCTTACTAAGACAGTTGTCGTATCAGTATGTTGTTTATTGTTTGGTTGGATTTGGTATAGCAGTATTCCCGAGTTATTACTTTTTAAATAAGTGGTTGGCAAACTATGCTTATCGCATAGAGATTGGATGGGGTGTGTACGTGTATAGTTTATTGTTGATTTTAGGATTGACATTGTTGATTGTTATCAGTCGTGCTTATAAGGCGACAAGAGTAGATGTATTAAAGTATATCAAATACGAATAAAAATGTTAAAGAACTGGTTGAAAATATATTGGTCTAATGTGTTGAAGAATAAAATCTATTTTATTCTGACATTAGTAAGTTTAGGGGTGGGGTTTGCTTCTGTTATACTGTCTTTTGTACATTATAGAGAAGAGGTTTCTTATGATCAAGATAACCCGAATAAAGACAATATCTTCACAGTAGAGTCTATTCTGAATGCAGATACAAGCTGGATGAAGTTGCCTTATCCCTTTGGCTCTAAGCTACAAGAAGAGTCTTCTCATATCGTTGATTATACGTATATGGACAATTATTATGGAGAAGGAAAAATAGCTATAGGAGGAGTGAAAAGAGAGGTAGAGAAGGTAGGTTTTGTAAAGTCTAACTTTTTTAGCTTTTTTCCATCAGAGATTATAAAAGGAGATAGAAGTAATCCATTTAGCGGACCTAATACTGCAGTGATTGCAGAGGAGTATGCAAAGCAATTGTTTGGAGATGAAGATCCAATAGGTAAAACTGTAGTTTGTTATAAAGAAAACTATGTCATTAGTGCTATTTATAAGTTAAAAGAGAGGAGAAGTTCTGTGATGGCTAACATTCTGGTTAATGCAGTAGATCAGTATGAAAAAGAGGGGATAGAACAATGGGGTAACTATAATTCAACTATTTGGTTAAAGTTAGATGATGCTAAGTACACAGCTGAAGTAGAGTGGCTGATAAAAGATATTTTGATTAGGTATGTATATGCGTCATTGGCTCAGGATAAAGGTATGAGTTTAGAGGAGTACATGGTAGAAGAAGAAGGAGTGACCTTGGACGAATTTAGAGCACTAAAGGACAAAGGGTATAAATTACATGTTTTATCAGAACAAAGAATGCAGAAGAGATCTGAATTAAGTGGTACACCTGAAGGGGCAACTAATGTTGGGAGATTAAATATAATTATCGGACTTTCTCTGCTGATATTGATATTATCAGTGTTTAACTATATCAACTTAAGTACTGCTCAGGCAATCAGTCGTACACGAGAAGTAGGAATTAGAAAGACATTAGGTGCGACTAAGAAGAACCTTATTTTTCAAGGGTTATTTGAAGCTTTCATCACATCAGCATTAGCTTGTATTATTGCCTTTGTATTGATTGAATTTACAATACCTTGGTTAAGGGTTTTTCTCAATTCACAGATGGAAGTAGAAGGAGCTTATATATTGCCGTGGTTATTGTTGTTCATGGTATGTGTGATTCTTTTGGTCGGTATCATTCCTGCTTTATTTACTGCGAGTTTTAAAACGTTAGAGGTGCTAAAAGGCGAGGTAAATAAGAGTAAGAAAGGCAAGACATTAAAGAACGTCATGTTAGTCGTGCAGTTTACGGTGGCTTGCTTTTTTATGGTGGGTAGTTATATCGTATATGAGCAGGTGACATATATGATGAATAAGGATCTTGGATTTAAGGGAGATCAAGTTGTCATTATTCCTTATTTATATAAAGGACCTCATGGAGAGAAGCTGAATGTTTATCACTCTCTTAAAGAAGAGATAATGACACTAAATGGGGTTGAAGATATTTCGATTGCTTCTATTGGTATCGGTAGTAATTTCGGTAGTTCATCTAGTTTTTTGTATAAGGGTAATAGGGTACAAGGGATCAATGTAGGAATGGATTATAACTATTTAGATGTATTAGATATTAAAATGAAAGAGGGTAGAAGTTTGTCATCTGAATTTTCCACTGATTCTATCTCTAATATATTGATTAGTGAGCGCACTGCTTACGAGATGAAAGAAGAGAATCCTATAGGAAAAACTATAGAGTGGAACGATAGAAAATTAACTATAGTGGGAGTCGTTAAAGATTTTAATCTATATAATTTGAAAGCCGATTATGCTCCTCTTGTTTTCTTTAGTTTAAAAACCATTTCATGGGTGGGATTAAATAGCAGACAGATTACAGTCAAAGTTAAAGGAGATAATGTTGAAAAAACGATGAATGAAATAGCAAAGATATGGGAGAGAAGAGATGTTTCAGAAGAGCCTTTTAGTTATGAGTTTTTGGATAAAAAGTATGCAAAGACATTTAATAATGTAAAGAAAGAGAAAGACGTTTTTTTAACGCTTAACGCAATTGTTGTGTTTATCGCCTTATTTGGACTGTATAGCTTGGCTTCTTTTAATATTAATAACCGCTTAAAGGAAGTAGCTATTCGCAAAGTATTAGGAGCAAGTGCTTCAAGTTTGCTAATGCAGTTATCGATGCAATATGTAATGATGTGTTTAATAGGATTTGGTATAGCTATATTCCCGAGTTATTACTTTTTGAATAAGTGGTTAAGTGATTATGCTTTTAGAATTGATATCAGTGTCATGCCTTTTGTAGTGAGTCTTTTACTAATTCTCTTATTAACAGGGATAGTTGTTTTTATTAAAGCCTGGTCAGCGACGAAGATCAATGTATTGAAGTACATCAAGTATGAATAACCATAAAACAAATTTAAATATGAAAAAAATAGTCATGTTCTTCTTATTAGTAGGAGGAAGTGTATTTGCACAGTCAAAAGAAACACGTCAAGTGAACGATTTTAGTTCCGTTAAATCTTCACAGGCAATAGAAGTAAACTTTACTTACGGTGAGTCGAAGAGTGTAGTAGTTGAGGTGGAGAAATCTGAGAATATGAAAGATGTAAAGACGGAGGTTACTGCTACAGGAGAATTGCAGATTTATATTGAACAGAAGAAGAAAAACAGAAAGAACTGGGGCTTTAATTCGAGTGAATTTGGCAAAGTAAAAGTAACCGTTAGTAATCCTACTTTAGAAGGAGTAAGAGCATCATCTTCATCTAAGTTTAACTTATTGAACAAGGTTATTGCAAAGTCATTTGACGTGAAGACGAGTAGTTCAGCAAAGTTTACAGGAGCGTTAGTACAAGCTGATAATTTGAATATTGAATGTAGTTCATCTTCTAAAGTGCAAGGTGAGTTTGAAGTGATGAATAAGACTTCTGCAAGCGCTAGCTCTTCTGCGAGTATAGATATCTCTTTAAAGACAAGTGATGTAAGTCTTGGAGTGAGTAGTTCTGCACGAATGAGTTTATCTGGAAAGGCTGATTCAGTGAATGCTACTGCGTCAAGCAGTGGGAATATAAAAGCTGGTGACTTTACGACTAAGGTATTAGAAGGCAAGGCAAGTTCGTCTGGTTCTATGGTGTTTAATGTAACTGATGAGGTATCTGGTAGAGCGAGTTCTTCAGGACGTGTTTTATATACAGGAGGAGCTAAGATAGTGAGTTCAAACACTTCCTCTTCAGGACAAGTGAAAAATATAGATTAATTAAATAAATAAGGATTCTAATGATTAACAACTGGTTTAAGTTATATCTAAGGTATTTCTGGAAGAATAAGTTCTTCACTATTTTAAATGTTCTGGGATTATCTATTGGGGTAACTGCCTTATTATTAGTATTAATATATTGGCATAATGAACATAGTTACAATCAATGGAATCCTTACAAGGATAGAGTATATGAGGTTTATAGTGCGGGGTTTGAAGATGGGGAAATAAGTCCTTGGTTACCTGCTCCTATGGCGACGCAAATTGAGGAGCTTTCAGATGTTGTTGAATCATATACTTTTTTGTGGAACTTCACTCGCAGAAAGAGTATTGTCGTTGGAGATAAGCAAGATTTTATATTTAATATAGCTGATCACCAGGCTTCTTATCTCGATATGTTTCCTTTTCCTGCAGTATATGGGTCTATAAAGAGCTATCAAGATAATAAAGACAATGCTATCGCATTAGAACATCAACAAGCTATTCGCCTATTTGGTGAAGGAGTAGATCCAGTTGGAAAAGAGATTGAATTAGATGGAGGAAAGCATGTTGTTGTTCGTTTAGTTTATCAAATTCCTTCGGCGACGTCTAATGCTCCTAATGCACTTGTATCTTATGGAGCAGAGCAGATGATTAAAGATAATATCAATATTTGGGGTGATTATAATTATAATATCCTGATAAAATTAAAAGAGGGCGTTCAACTCGATATAGTAAAAGACAGAGTCATCAATACACTTTATCAACCTTTCTTAACAAGTTATGCTAAAAGCGAGGGGATTACCGAAGACGAGTACCGTGCGAAGTATCTGAAGGAAGATCAGTACGTGTTTTTTGATTTAGAATCTGCTCATCTTAATCCGAAATCTCAGATATATGGAAGTGGGAGTAATGCAAAGAAAATATTGACGAGTATGTTAGTTGTTTCTTTGTTGTTATTGCTATTGTCTATTTTCAATGCTGTTAACTTAAGCATGGTACAGAGTTTTAAACGTGCAAGAGAAGTAGGTATTCGAAAGGCATTAGGAGGTGCGAGATCAAATATAATCAGTCAATTCGTGTTTGAATCCCTTTTGACAATTCTCATGTCTCTTATAATCGCTTTGTTTTTAGTCGAATTGTTGTTGCCATATTTTAATTTATTAGTAGACAGAGCACTTGTTTTCTATATAAGTGATTTTATAGTTGAATTGTCTATTGTGGTCGTTGTTATACTTTTATTATCAGCTATATTACCTGCTCTTTTCGCCGCATCTTTTAATCCCTTGAAAGTGCTAAAAGGAAACTTTGTAAGAAGTAAATCAGGAGTTGTTATTCGCAATATCTTCTTGGTCTTGCAATTTGTCATTGCCTTCTTCTTTTTGACGATAGCTTTGTTTATGAATAAGCAAATAACCTATCTCATAAATCAAAACCTTGGATTTAAAGGGGAGCAAATTGTAAATATAAAATACGAACTATCGGGCTTCCAAAATCGAGATGAGGTATTTAGGGACTTTAAGGATGACTTTTTAAAGATTCAAGGAGTAGAAGGAGTAACCGCTCATTCTTTTAAAATTGGACAACAAGTAGGAAGTTCTTCTACTAATTTCATTGGAGATGTTTCATTGCATAGTGGTAATATAGTTGTAGATCATAGCTTTTTAGATGTTATGGGAATTCAATTAAAGGAAGGAAGGTTTTTTGATCCAGAGTTACGGACGGATAATAGTGAAAAGGTCTTAGTTAATGAAGCATTTGAGAAGGCATTTAATTTTAAAGAGGGAGTGATTGGCAAAGAGATTCGTTGGAATAATAGAGTATTTCAGATTATTGGTGTTGTCAAGAATTTTAATTTACACGGTTTTAATACGGAAGTATCTCCTCAAACTTATTTCTTAGGTGACTCAGTAGGATGGTTTCATCATCTGTTAGGGACTATATCTGTCAAGCTGAAGACAGATGATGTGCAAGGTACATTATTTCGTATAGAGAAGTTTTGGAAAGATCGCGTAGAGCCAGTATACCCTATGGAATATGGTTTTGCAAATGAACAGTTTGCCAATACGTACCGCCAAGCAACGTATCAAAAAACACTGTTCTTTGTACTAATGAGTATATCTGTATTTACGGCACTTATAGGGCTATTGTCTATTGTGTCGTTCAGTATTGAGAATAGATTAAAAGAAGTTGCTATCCGAAAAGTTATGGGTGCCGATTCGAGAAAGTTGACTGTTGCTTTGTCGAAAAGTTTTATGCTGTACTGTGTACTCGGATTCTGTATCTCTGTGTACCCTGTTTATTTTGCTGTTCAACTCTGGTTAGAAGATTTTGCATACCGTGAAGCGATAACGGCAGTGCCTTTTATAATAGCATTTAGTAGTTTGTTTTTATTATCTATCCTATTAGTGATTTGGAAGGCAAGGAAGGCAACGCGTATTGACGTTTTAAAATATATAAAGTATGAGTAAGAATTGGTGTTTAGTATTGACTATTCTGTTCAGTGTTGTCGGAGTAGCTCAGGAGAAGTGGACTTTGGAGTACTGTGTAGAAAAAGGAAAAGAGAATAGTTTAAAACTAATGGTAGCTGCTTTAGAAACACAAGTTGTAGAGCGTCAGAAACAAAGTGTAGCTTCTTATTATTTGCCCAATATCGGAGTAAATGGCAATCAAGGTTATAATTTTGGGTCAGCAATTGATCCGACGACTAATAGCAGAGTTAGTTCAAATATGGCATCTACTCAGCTTTCTTTGGATGCTAATGTAGAGCTTTTTAACTGGTCTAATATTGTGAAATATCAACAAGAGAGCTTGGCCTTGAATCTGTCAGAACTTTCTGAACAAGAAGTTTTGTTTCACTATCAGAGTTCTTTGCTTCTTCGCTTTTATGAGATATTAGGCTTGCAAGAGTATTTGAAAATTCAAGTAGAACAACTGAAAAATAGTGAGACAAATTACAAGCGCGTATTAAAAGAAGTAGATGCTGGAGCTAAGCCTAATAGTGATTTGTATGACATTGAGTATATTTATAACAGCGAGCAAATAGCAATAGAAAGAACCCAAAATAACCTGTATAATCAAAAGTTACAGTTTTTACATTTCCTCAATGTGAGTGACAGTCAAGTGGAGTTATTTGAATTAGTAAATAACACGGAATCTATTGGACTTTTTACGGATTATTTGTTTAATCCAAGGTTGGAAAAACAACGTTTAAATAGCCTTTTCTTGCAAAAAGAGAAGCAATTGATAAGTTCTCAAAGTTTACCAAAACTTTCTGTAAGTTATCAATATGGATCATTCTATTCAAAACCCTTTAATACAGCTTTAGATGCACAGGTGAATGCCTTCTCTAAGCAGTTAGGCGACAACAAAAGTCACTATGTTGGTATCCGCCTTAGTATTCCTGTTTTTACGGGAGGAACTGTGATTAGGCAGGTGAGAACAAAGAATACTGAAATAGCACTTAACGATTTGAAAATTAAGGAAATTGAGCTTGAATTAAACAACGAAAATACACAGTTAGAACACGAGATTCAGCAATTAAAAACACTGGAGAAAAACTTGATAAAAAGTATTGAAATGTCCGAAAAGTCATTTACGACAACACAAGTGAAATACGAAAATGGCAAGGTAGATATCTTCTCTTTTAATTCAGCAAAAAACCAATTGCTTACTTCTCAATATGCATTGGTGAAGAATAACTTAGATCGTCAATTTTTAGAAAAAAGATTAGCGTTGAATAATAGCAATAAGCTCTGATACTGAGTTTAAAGGCTTATTTGTATTTAGAATATATTAACACTAAAATCTCAATATTTCCTATTATCTTTGCATATAAGTGTTATCATATTAATTTGTTGAAAACTAATCTTATATAATGAAATTAGAGAGAAAAGAGATTCTTAAAGCTTTAGAGACTATATCTGTAGCTGGAGAAGGGAAAAATATGGTTGAAAGTGGTGCAGTAGCTAACGTAATGACTTTCGGAGACGAAGTAGTTGTTGATTTAGTTTTATCTACACCAGCATTACATATCAAGAAAAGAGCTGAAGTAGATGTGATGAAAGCTATTCACGATCACGTCTATGAAAAAGCTAAGGTTAAAGTTAATATCAAGATTGAAGCTCCTGAAAAACCTGAGATCAAAGGAAAAGCAATTCCTGGCATAAAGAATATAGTTGCGATTTCATCAGGTAAAGGTGGTGTGGGTAAATCTACTGTAACTGCTAATCTTGCAGCAACATTGGCTAATATGGGCTTTAACGTGGGGGTATTAGATGCAGATATCTATGGTCCTTCAATGCCTATTATGTTTGACGTTGAAAGTGCAAGACCTATTTCTGTTGAGGTAGATGGTAAATCTAAGATGAAACCTATCAACGCCTATGGAGTAGAAATACTTTCTATTGGATTTTTTACAAAAGGGGATCAAGCTGTTATCTGGAGAGGTCCAATGGCGGCAAAAGCATTGAATCAAATGATTTTTGACGCTGATTGGGGTGAATTAGATTTCTTATTGATAGACTTACCTCCTGGAACTGGAGATATTCACTTATCTATTATGCAGTCATTACCTATAACAGGTGCTGTTGTTGTATCAACACCTCAAGCAGTTGCTTTAGCAGATGCTAAGAAAGGTGTTTCTATGTTTATGTCTGAAAGTATCAATGTACCAGTACTTGGTATCGTTGAAAATATGGCATATTTTACTCCTGCTGAACTACCTGAGAATAAGTATTATATTTTCGGAGAGAACGGTGCGCGTAATTTAGCCAAAGATTTAGACGTTCCTTTCTTAGGAGAAGTACCTATTGTACAAAGCATTCGCGAAGCTGGTGACTTTGGTCGCCCAGCAGCTTTACAAAATGACACGGTAGTAACAAGCGTGTTCGAAGAAGTAACAAGAAATGTTGTAGAACAAGTTGTGAAGAGAAACGAATCTTTGCCTCCTACAGAAGCTATTAAAATAACTACCATGGCTGGTTGTTCAGCAGTAGGTAAAAAATAAGAATTAATCAATTGAAAACTATGGCATCAGAAACTATCAGAGAAAATGTTATGAAGGCGTTAGATGAAATACGCCCATTTTTGCAAACAGACGGAGGAGACATCACTTTAATCGATATTGTTGATGATAAACACGTTAAAGTTCGTTTAGAAGGGGCTTGTACTGCATGTAGCGTAAACCAAATGACTTTAAGCGCTGGTGTTGAAACTACTATTAAAAAGTACGCACCAGAGATTGAATCTGTAGTTAATGTTGGATAATAATATTTAAGGTCAATCAGTTAATAAGGCATTCATGGTGTTTTTTACTGCTGATTGACTTTTATCATTTCTAATAATCACTGCAAAGTTGAACTTTGCACTAAAGTAAACACTACATCATGATCGAGACAGATATAATTATTATTGGAGCTGGGCCAACGGGGCTATTTGCTGTATTCGAAGCAGGGCTTTTAAAATTAAAATGTCATTTAATTGACGGGTTACCACAACCTGGAGGACAATTAACTGAGTTATATCCAAAAAAACCAATCTTTGATATTCCGGGCTATCCTTCTGTAGGAGCAGCGGAATTAATTGACAACTTGATGGAACAAATTAAACAGTTCCAACCTGGCTTTACTTTGAATGAAGTAGCCGAAACAGTTGAAAAATTAGAAGATGGAACTTTCATTGTTACAACTAACAAAGGGACAAAACACCACGGTAAGGCAGTTGCTATTGCTGGAGGATTAGGATCTTTTGAACCACGTAAACCAGAGTTAGAAAACTTAGCTTTTTACGAAGATAAAGGGGTTGAGTATTTCGTTAAAAAACCTGAAATGTTTGCTGGCAAGAAGATTGTTATTGCTGGTGGAGGTGACTCTGCTTTAGATTGGAGTATCTACCTTGCAGATCTTGCTGCGGAAGTACATTTAGTTCACAGACGTAACGAGTTCCGTGGAGCTTTAGATTCAGTAGAAAAAGTACAGGCTTTAAAAGACCAAGGTAAGATTAATATGCTTACTCCAGGTGAAATAGTTGAATTAAAAGGAACGGATAAGTTAGAAGCTGTTGTCGTTGATATCGAAGGAGAAAAACGAGAAATAGCTTGTGACTATTTCATTCCATTGTTTGGTTTAACTCCAAAGTTAGGACCTATTGCAGATTGGGGACTTGAGATAGAAAAGAACGCTATTAAAGTTAATAATGCATTGGACTACCAAACGAATATTCCAGGTATTTACGCTATCGGTGACGTGAATATTTATCCTGGAAAATTAAAACTTATTTTATGTGGATTCCACGAAGCTACTTTAATGTGTCAAAGTGTGTATAATATGTTGAACCCAGGTAAGAAGTTCGTATTGAAATATACTACTGTTTCTGGAATTAATGGCTTTGATGGTACTCGTAAAGAGGCTGAAAAAGCTGTTGTAAAATCTATTGAATAGTTATGGCAGAAGATATTAAACTTACCATTATTGACAGAGATGGAGAAACACATATTGTGGATGCTCCTACTGATATGGGAATGAATGTGATGGAAGTGGTACGTGCATATGAACTTGCTCCAGAAGGTACTATTGGTATTTGTGGAGGTATGGCAATGTGCGCTTCATGTCAATGTTATGTCATCAATGGCGATGAGGTTGAGTTACCTGAAATGAACCCAGATGAGGAGGCTATGCTTTCCGAGGCGTTTAACGTTAAGGATAATAGTCGTTTAGGTTGTCAAATACACATTGAACCAAGTTTAGAAGGATTAGTTGTTCAATTGGCTCCTGAGAGTTAAACTTGTCAACTAAATACACTATACCAAAAAGGGAATTACTTCAAGACGAAGTAATTCCCTTTTTTAGTTTTACCTATTTTAGACCATAAAAAAGCTTCATGTATTCAATGAAGCTTTTTGATATAATTAGAATGAAGTAGGATTATTCTCCTTCCTCAGATGAAATTTCCTTTTTATTAGATTTGCCTGCTTTGCTCTTTAATAGTTTGATGATTACAGGTAGTGTTGTCACTAATACTAAGAACAATACGATATACTCTATATAGTGTTTTAAGTTGATATCATAGCTTTCTAATAACCATACTTGCAAATAGTGCCCAGCGAAGATTAATGTAGTTGCCCACAAGAATGAACTAATCACATTGTAGAACATAAAACGCTTAACATCCATGCGAACAATTCCTGCGATAATTGGAGCAAATGTTCTTACAACAGGTAAGAAACGCGCAAAGATAATTGCTCTACCTCCGTGTCTTTCAAAGAATACTTTTGACTCGTATAAGTATTTCTTTTTGTAAATGAAATTATCTTTTACATTGTAGAGATAATTTCCACTTTTTGCCCCAAACCAGTAGCCAAAGGTATTTCCTAATATACCTGAGATAGCGACAAAAGTGGCAAGTAATGCAACATTGATAAAATCACTGTCAATATTGAAAAGTTCTTGCATTAGAGCAGTACTGTAAATACCTGATAAGAAAAGTAAACTATCTCCAGGTAAAAAGAAACCTGCAAATAACCCTGTCTCTGCAAATACAATAAATAGTACTACATAAATTCCAATTGAATGCCCTGCAATTTGTAAATTGATGTAAAACTCTGGGTTAATCAATTGGGAAATTTGAAATTCTTCCATAGTGTTTTTTTATAGTTTGTCTGTTTTATTCTTCTTGACTGTTTGTTTCAAATTTGTCTATCGCTGCTGTTGATAAACCATTCCCCAATACGTTTGTCATACTACGGCCCATATCGCAAAAATGATCAATTGGCAATATTAAAGCGATTCCTTCAGGTGGTATATTAAACATTGCACAAGTAGCTACAATAACAATCAAAGATGCACGTGGAACTCCTGCAACACCTTTACTTGTAACCATTAGTACTAATAGCATTCCTATCTGTGTTGCTAATGACATTTCTACTTCGTAAATCTGAGCGATGAAGATACTGGCAAATGTTAGATACATCATACTGCCATCCAAATTGAAAGAGTATCCCAAAGGTAATACAAATGACACTACTTTTGGAGAACATCCGTATTCTTTTAAGTTTTCTACTAATTTAGGGAATACAGCTTCACTACTCGTTGTAGAAAAGGCAATTAATAGCGGCTCTTTGATTGCTTTCATTAAGCGCCATACGTCTTTGCCAAGGAAGAAGTATCCGGCAATGATTAAGATAGTCCAAAGAACAATTAGGCCTCCTAAAAATGCAATTAAGAACTTTCCGTAAACCAAGAAGATGGAAAGTCCATTCACTGCGACAATCCCCGCTATAGCTCCTAATACACCTAATGGTGCAGTCCACATCACATAGGTTACCATCTTTAAGACAACTTCAGATATTTTGTCGAATAAGGTTATGATTTGATTACCGCGTTCCCCTAAGGTTGTTAAGGCAATACCAAAGAAAACGGCAAATACTACAATTTGTAAGATCTCATTGTGCGCAAAGGCTTCAAAAACACTCTGAGGTATCAAGTGTTCTATAAATGATTTAAGACTTAAAGCATCAGTTTTAGAAACTAACTCAGTTGCATCTTGCATATTGTCTAAGTCAAACTTTGCATTAACACCGGGTTTGAATAAATTGACTAAAGCAAGTCCAATTGCAAGTGAAAAGAAGGAAGCTGTGATGAACCATGCCATCGCTTTTACTCCTACACGGCCCACCATTTTCATATCCCCCATTTTCGCTATTCCTACAACAAGTGTACAGAATACAAGTGGAGCGATAATCATTTGGATCAGTCGAATAAAAATTGTTCCAAGTAACCTAATGTTATTCGCAAAGACTTCTTTATGTGCTGGGAACTGGTAATAAAAGGTGCATCCCAAAAGTACACCCATGATTAAAGCAATAATAATTGCGATAAAAAGTTTGTTGTTTTTCATCTACAATAAAGATTTGTGCGTGAAAATAGTTATTTTTTTATAATAATATCCTCTTTCACAAAAAAATAACAATAGATAAAAGATGGTTTTGTTGTATTCTTTGTTTCTTTTCTATTTTAATGTCTAACTATTCTTTGTCTATATATTAGATGTTTAACTACTGAAGCATGTGATATAGTTAGTTGTTTCTTGTTTTTATTGACAATTAAGTAATTCTTTTTTGGCTGATTCGCCCCATTTGATTTACAGTTTATTCAGATCCATTTGCTATGGTCTTAACTCAGCTGTTTAGAACTTTTCTTTGACTTCCTGCTTTGCGATTTCCAATTAGAAGACTGTTAAAGAGGCTTATTAAACGGTATAGAAGATTTGATAATTAAAAGAAAAGGCTAAATTTACGGCTTTATAAATCCCTAACTATGAAGAAAATATTTTTGTTTGCCTTGAGTTTAGCAAGTTTAAGCGCGTTTTCACAAGAGGTAATGACTAAAGAATTACTTTGGAAACTAGGACGAGTGTCTCCACTCGGAATTTCGAAAGATGGTAAAAACTTAATTTACAAAGTAGGCTATGCCAATATGGAAGAAGATAAGTTTGATACTACTACTTATCAAATTCCTTTAGCAGGTGGTGTGCCAACTGAGATTACTGAGTATAAAGATTTACTGACAGATAAGAATGTATCTCCTACAGGAGAATATATGCTGTTGGACAAGGCTGTTAAAGTCAATAATGTATTAGGAAAAGATCTGTATCCGAACATGCCTAAGTCGGATGCTTACGTTTTTGATGGATTAGACTATAGACATTGGGATACTTGGAATGATGGTTCTCATAACCACGTTTTTTATGCTCCTATTGGAAAGGAAGATGCAGCTATTGATATTATGCCTAATGAACCTTATGACGCACCACAAAAACCTTTTGGTGGAGATGAAGATTACGTATGGGCTCCTGACGGCAAGAGTATTGTTTACGTAGCAAAGAAGAAGTTCGGTACAGAGTACGCTACAAGTACAAACACAGATTTGTATGAGTATAACTTAGCTACAAAAGTGACGAAGAACTTGACTGAGGCAAATGTTGGTTATGATACGAATCCTACGTTTTCTCCACAAGGATATTTGACTTGGCTGCAAATGAAAAGAGATGGTTATGAAGCAGACAAGAATGACTTAATTGTGCGTTATGAAGGTGGAGATCAAAATCTAACCGCAAATTGGGATGGTACAGTAGGTAGTTACCAATGGAGTAAAGATGGAAGTAAGATATACTTTACTGCTGCTGTTGGTGGAACTATACAGCTTTTTGAAGTTAACTTTCCTGGAAGAAAGCGAATTGCTCCTGTAGTAAGACAAATTACGGATGGTAAGTTTGACGTGACTGGTATTGTTGGCATTGACGGTGATAAAGCAATTGTTACCCGTACAGACTTTAACCATGCAACAGAAGTGTTTTCGTATGATATGAAAAAGAAAACTTGGAATCAAATTACGAAAGTAAACGATGATATTTATTCAAAAATTGCTTTGAGTCACAGTGAAAAAAGAATTGTGAAAACTGTGGATGGAAAAGATATGGTTACCTGGGTAGTTTATCCTCCAAATTTTGATCCGAATAAGAAGTATCCGACATTGCTTTATGCACAAGGAGGACCGCAGTCTGCCTTATCTCAGTTTTATTCTTTCCGTTGGAATTTTCAATTGATGGCTGCAGAGGGATATATTATTGTAGCTCCAAACCGCAGAGGAATGCCTGGTCATGGCGTAGAGTGGAATGAGGCAATTAGCAAAGATTGGGGTGGAAAACCAATGCAAGATTATTTGGCAGCTATAGATGATGTAGCTACCGAAAAGTATGTTGATAAAGAGAGATTAGGTGCTGTAGGAGCGAGCTATGGTGGATATTCAGTGTTTTTCTTAGCAGGTATTCACGAGAATCGCTTTAAGTCTTTTATTTCACACTGTGGAGTATTTGACTTGGTAAGTATGTATGGAACGACTGAAGAAGTGTTCTTCCCTAATTTTGACACTGGAGGTGCATATTGGGAGAAAGACAACAAAGATGCTCAAAATGCTTATGCTAATTTCAATCCAATCAATAATGTTGATAAATGGAATACACCTATCCTTATTATTCAAGGAGGGAAAGATTATCGCGTACCAATTGGACAAGGACAAGAAGCTTTCCAAGCAGCTCAATTGAGAGGGGTAAAGAGTAGATTCTTGTATTTACCAGAGGAGAATCACTGGGTTGTAAGACCACAGAATGCTCAAGTATGGCAAGGTGAGTTCTTCCGTTGGTTGAAAGAAACGTTGTAATAGATAATACATTTTATGGTTAAAAAACAGTGTATCTCTGGTAATGGAGATACACTGTTTTTTTATGTCAATATTTTTATTCTATCAATTTGTTGTAATTGGTTGTTTTGTGTTAAATATGTGATTGAAACACAGTGTGTTGTATGGCAAAAGAGCTCTTTATATTTAAAAAATGCAATAATTGCTTTATTGTTAATAATAAGTGTTAATTAACTTAAATTTGTGTAAAAATTAATTAATATGAAAAAGATAGTTTTTGGTGCTTTTATTGCACTTGCATTTCTTGGAGCATCTTGTAGCTCAGATGACGGAGGTTCTACTGGCAATGGTGAGAACGGTGGAGGGATAACTCCACCAAATAATAAAATAAAGGTAATCGATAAGATTATAATTGACAGTAAGCTTAATGATAGAGGTGAAATAGAAGAAGTAGAAGAAGCTACTGTTGATTTTACCTATGTAGATAAGAAATTACACAGAGTGTCTGATTCAGATAACGATTCTGGCTACAAATTTATCTATGATGATAAAGGGATAGTAAAAGAGGTCGAATCGACTCAACTTGAGTATTTTCCAGGTGGAGATCAGTTAGTAACTACCAAGTATGTTGTGGCAGAAGTTTTAGGTTTAACTCCTTTTAATTTTAGTAAACTGGGTGTTATTAATAGTGTTGATAAAGGGAATGTAGTAGATATGACTTTTTATTCGTATAATGATGAAAATCAAGTTGTCGGTACATATAGCAGTGTTATGAAATATGATGACAAACCTTTTGGAGCATTTCATACCTTGAATACTACTGGAGCCGTTGACCTAAGTAAGAAAACACAGGTTGATTTTGGTAATAATAAGGGAGCTATTATGGGATTAGATTATGCAAATAGGTTACTGCCTTCTAATAATCCTACTTATTTAAAACATACGCTGGTAGAAGGTAAGGAAGAAGTAGAAGTTGTTATTACTTATACCTATGATGCTGATAATTATCCAGTGTCATTTGTTTATAGTATGGAAGAACACTTTGTTGGTGATGAATGGGATAGAGAGGAGAATAAGTACAAGGAAGTAGTTTTTACACAGAAAGTTGATGGTAGTGCTGTAATTATTTATAAAGAGTTATAGTAAGTCTATCATATATTAGATAGAAGAGGTTATTTCCTGCAATGGGAAATAACCTCTTTTTTGTTTAAGACAGGGTTATTTTTCTGTCATTGTGCTGGTTCGTATAAATGGGATATCCCAGTGTTTTTTACTTTTTTTCGAGGTGGTCGGCTTGTGGTCGGCTTGTGATAGGCATATGGTCGGCTTAAAAGTACCATTATTAGCCGATCACTACCCGAACATATAGTAATCATATACATATCAATACAATCAAAGTCGTAAGAGTTAGCGTACCATGCTGGCATGGGGTGTGGATGATGGTAGGGCTATCACATTAGAAAAACAGATTGCGAATTAAGTAACTAAAGTTGCTGTTTTACCTAAAAGTATGACAGAAAAATAGTTTTATGATAGAAAATAAGGCTGTTTAAATCACTTTTTTTATCTTTACGATTCTAACAAACCTAACAATATGTATAGAAATCAATTAAAAGCATGGGTATTTGCTGCTATTTTATCAGCGGGCTTTTCTGTGCAATCTTTTGCACAAGATAATTTAGTGAATGCGTTGAAATACAATGCAAGTGAGAAGAGTAAAGAGTTATATCAATTTACACCTGTAGTTGATATAGAAAATACTACGATTAAAAATCAGGGGTCTTCGGGTACTTGTTGGAGCTATTCTGCAAATTCATTTCTTGAATCAGAGATGATGCGCATGGGTAAGCGTCCTGTTGAGATATCTCAAATCTTCTCAGCGCGTAATGCTTATATTGAAAAGGGAAAAATGTATGTGAAAATGCATGGAGCTGTTACACTTGGTGATGGTGGTGCCTTTCACGATGTAATTAATATGTATAGAAAATATGGGGCGGTGCCTCAGTCTGTCTATGCAGGATTAAACTATGGTACGACTAAGAATAAGTTTGCTGAAATGGCTGCTATTCAAGAGGGAATCCTCAAAGCTGTCGTTTCCAATCCCAATGGGAAACTTACTCCGAACTGGGAAAAAGCTTATGCTGCTGCTATAGATGCTTATCTTGGAGAGGTACCTGAAAAGTTTACTTGGGAAGGTAAAGAATATACTCCTAAAAGTTTTGCAAGTGAAGTAATTGGCCTAAATGCAGATGATTATATTGAAATAGGTTCTGATTTGAACTATCCTTTCTATGAAAAGTTTATTTTATTAGTTCCTGATAACTGGGCATTTGATCAAGTGTATAATGTACCGATGCAGGAGCTAACAGAGATCATCGATCACGCAGTGAATAATGGTTTTACTGTAGCATGGGCTGGTGATGTGAGTGAGAAATATTTTAGCTGGAAAAATGGTGTAGCTTTCGTTCCTGAAAAGGATTGGGAGGATATGTCTGCTGAAGAGAAAGAAGAAATGTTTAACGGGCCAAAACCAGAGAGAAAAGTTACTCCTGAGATGCGTCAAGAGGCATTCGATAACTATACGACTACAGATGATCACGGGATGCACATCGTAGGTATCGCTAAAGATCAAAAAGGTAGAGAGTACTATATCATCAAGAACTCTTGGGGAACTACGAATGACTATAAAGGATATATGTATATGAGTAAAGAGTTCGTGAAGTATAAAACGACGGATATCATGATCCATAAAGATGGTATCCCTAAGGGAATAGCTAAAAAAATGAAATTGTAAATAGAAATTAAAAAATTGTTATGGAAAAATTTGCTGGAGGATTAGAAAATATGATAACTAATATTATGGGAGCTCTACCTAAAATTGGGGTAGGAATTCTAATATTAATTATTGGAGGGTTTATAGTTAAAGCTGTTTTAAGAGGTTTACGCCATCGATTTGAAAAGCGTGATATGGAGAAGTCTCTTAGAGGTTTCTTGTTGAGTATTATACAGGCGATATTGTATATACTATTACTGTTGACTGCTGCTAATACTATGGGAATTGAGATATCTTCATTCTTAGCGATATTTGCTTCTGCAGGTTTAGCTATTGGTCTAGCACTTCAGGGGAGTTTATCTAACTTTGCTGGAGGGGTGTTGATCTTGTTGTTTAAGCCTTTTAAAGTAGGAGAGTATATCTCTAACACTGGGGGAGTAGAAGGAACAGTTGAGAAAATAGACCTGCTTTATACTACGATAACTGGAGCTACAGGATTAAAGATCTATTGTCCAAACGGGCCGTTGGCTAACTCGGTAATTACTAATTATAGTGATATTACTTCTCGTCGTTATGACTTCGTAGTAGGTATCTCGTATGATGCTAATATTAAGACAGCACAGAATGTTATCCAAGAGGCTCTTGCCAAACATGAAGCAGTCAAACAAGATCCGAAGCCTATCATTTTTGTGAACAGTTTAGCGGATAGCTCTGTAAACTTAAATGTACGTGTATGGATGGATAAAGCTAATTACTGGGATACCGTATTCGTGATACAGCAGATAGTTAAAAATGCTTTAGATGAGGCAAATATCGAGATTCCATTTCCACAAAGAGATTTGCATATTATATCAGATAATACAAAGTAGGATAAATTCATAATAAGTTATAGGCCTCGTACATTTATTGTACGGGGCCTTTCTGTTTCATATTCAATAGATTGCTAATATTAATAGCAATACAAATAATAGCTTTTGCTATATTATGGGTAAATTTGATAAAAATTAAAGGTTATGAAACAGACTGTATATATCTATTTGTTTGAAGGATATTCGGATTGGGAAATATCTTTTCTACTTCCTGAACTCAGAAAATTGAATCAATTCAAGATTGAGTTTGTATCTGATTGCAGGCAAAAGGTGGTTTCTATGGGGGGATTGGAAGTTACTCCTACGAAAAGTTTAAGGGACATCGCATGGAATCGCGTTGCTGCTTTTATTATTCCTGGTGGTCATTTATGGGAGAGCAATCGCAGGACAAAAACGAAATTGTTTAGTTACTTAAATCAAGTGGTTGAAAGTCAGTGTGTCATCGCTTCAATTTGCAGTGCGACATTGTTGTTGGCAAGTGTCGGTTTGTTAGACAATAAATTACATACGAGTAATTCGCTTGAGTATTTACAGGAGCAAGCATCGATGTATAAAGGCGAGCTACTATATATTGATCAACCTGTCGTTTTTGATGATGGCGTGATTACAGCTAATGGGATTTCTCCTATTGAGTTTACAAAGGAAATATTGTTAGTTTTAAATGTCGATAAATATTACGTTGAGCAATGGTATCAATTGTTTAAGCACGGTGTTTGGAGTGAGGCTTCTTGAGTAACTCCGTCTGTGTAGTTGTATTTTGTTATGGTTTGTGCTTTAGATGTGCAGCTACAATTCGCTTGCTATTTGTAATGAATGTGAAATGACTTTATCTATATAGATATATTTGTTGTTGATTAATTTCATAGATAGAGTATACATATAACAGAGGGGGGCTTCAAGCCCCCCTCTGTTATTTAAT
>NZ_WSPP01000191.1:0-5481 GCF_009767705.1 Myroides sp. LoEW2-1
TTATAAGTCTAAAACTCGTTTTAATTGCAAGAACTTTTAATCTAAGAGAAAAGTAACGTTTTATATAATACAAAAGAGGGTGACCTTTTGGGACACCCTCTTATTTTTATACTATTTCTTCTTATAAGAATGTGATGAATACATTTAAAATTAACGCGTTCAATATATCAATAAAGAAAGCTCCTACCATAGGTATAATTAAGAAAGCCTTATAGGAAGGTCCAAATCGATTCGTTACGGCTTGGATGTTTGCAACAGCAGTTGCAGTTGCTCCAAGTCCAAAACCACAATGACCAGCACTTAATACAATGGCGTCGTAATCTTTTCCCATGACTCTGTAGGTGATGTAGTAAGCAAATAACCACATCATTGTCACTTGGACTAATAGGATAAATAAAATAGGTAATGCTAAATCGATAATTAACCAAAGCTTTAGCGACATCAATGCACATGCAAGGAAAATAGAAAGGCCTACGTTACCTAATATATCAACAGGTTCATTGTTTATCTCTAATTTAAACATGTGTGCTAAAAGGTTGCGAATAATCACGCCAATAAACAAACACCAAACGAATGTAGGTAGCTTAAAGCTGTATTGAGCATTCCAGTCAGAAAGTGCATTTCCAAGAACTAAACAAACAGCGATAAGAGTTACGGTTAACATTACTGATCTATAGGTAACTTTCTCAGTAGGAAAGGCCTTGTCCGTCATTTCGTGTGTGTCTTCTCTGTGTCTAATTTCCTCAGGACTTAGTTCCTCTTTATTGTTTTTCTTTAATAATCTGTAAGCTAATGGACCTCCAATAGTTCCTCCGAAAATTAAACCAAAAGTAGCACATGCCATTCCAATTTCTTCAGCACCTAACAATGGTTTGCCACTTGCCATAAAATCTTTTGCCCAGCCAATTGCCGTTCCATGACCACCTGTAAGTGTAATAGAGCCAGCTATCAACCCGAATCGAGGATCTAAACCAAGTAATGTGGCTAAGGCTGTTCCTAAACCATTTTGAAAAATAATAAAAACAGCAGCTACAACTAAGAAGACGATTAAGGCTTTACCTCCTTTGATTAATTTTGCAAAGTCAGCATTTAAACCAATTGTAGCAAAGAACACGTACATCATAGATTCTTGAAGCTCTTTGTGGTAAGTAAATTCTATCTTGAAAATAGCAAAGATCGCCCAGCTAATTAAAGCAATTAAAAATCCCCCTACTACAGGCTCTGGAATATTATATTTAGTAAAAAAGTTTATTCTGTGTACGATAAAACGGCCTAAAAGTAAAACAAGACAGGCAAGCATTAAGGTTTCGTATATACCAAATTCCATAAAAAAGTAATTTATTATTGTGGATACAGACTATGTTTATATCAAAGACTGCTCCACAAATATAAATAAACAAGTTTCTAATCAAAGAAATAATAGGTGTATTTTACATAGTTGCTAAAAGTTTAGTATCTATAGTTACAAATTGGTAATAGATGAGAGTTTTGTTTGGTGGAATATGAGTGAGTAGAAGTCTATATAAAAAAAGTAATGAAAGTTTTTGTGATACGTGTTAAATAACTATTTTTGCGCATGCAACACAATGTACTTATTTTAGATTTTGGATCGCAATATACTCAGTTAATTGCGCGAAGAGTTCGAGAATTAAATATTTTCTGCGAAATCTTACCTTATAATGATTTACCAGCAGATTTAACAGAATATAAAGCTGTTATTTTATCTGGTAGTCCTTTCTCTGTACGCTCAGAAGAAGCGTTACATCCAGATTTGTCAAATATTAAAGGAAAAATGCCTTTATTAGCTGTTTGTTATGGAGCACAGTATTTAGCTCATTTCTTTGGTGGTGAAGTAGCACCTTCAGATACCCGAGAATATGGAAGAGCGAACTTGGACTTTATAGCAAATGATAGTTTCTTGAAGGATATTCCTCAGAATAGCCAGGTGTGGATGAGTCATAGTGATACAATTAAAGTATTACCTACCAATGCAGTTTTATTAGCAAGCACTAAAGATGTAAAAAATGCTGCTTATAAAATTGAAGGAGAGGATACTTATGCTATACAGTTTCATCCTGAAGTATACCACTCTACAGATGGAGCTCAGTTACTTAAAAATTTCTTAGTTGATATCGCAGGAGTTAAGCAAGACTTTACACCAAGTGCTTTTGTTGAAGAAACAATTGAAGACTTAAGAAATAAAGTAGGTAGCGAAAAGGTAGTTTTGGCATTGTCAGGAGGTGTAGACTCTACTGTAGCTGCTGTATTATTGAACAAAGCTATCGGAGAGAACTTATACTGTATCTTCGTAAATAATGGACTATTGCGTAAAAACGAGTTCCAAAATGTATTAAACCAATACAACGGAATGGGCTTGAACGTAAAAGGAGTAGATGCTACAGATAGGTTTATGGATGCATTAGCAGGATTAGATGATCCAGAGCAAAAGCGAAAAGCAATCGGTCGTGTATTTATCGAGGTATTTGATGATGAAGCTAAGTTGATAGAAGATGCTACTTTCTTAGGTCAAGGGACAATTTATCCAGACGTAATTGAGTCTATCTCTGTGAAAGGACCTTCTGCTACAATTAAATCACATCACAACGTAGGAGGGTTACCTGACTTTATGAAATTAAAGATTGTGGAGCCTCTTAGAATGTTGTTTAAAGATGAGGTTCGCAGAGTAGGAGCTTCATTAGGTATTGATCCTGAATTATTAGGAAGACACCCTTTCCCAGGTCCTGGATTAGCGATTCGTATTTTGGGAGATATAACGCAAGAAAAAGTTCGTTTATTGCAAGAAGTAGATGCTATCTTTATCAATGGACTAAAAGAGCATGGGTTATATGACAAAGTATGGCAAGCAGGAGCTATTCTTTTACCTGTTAATAGTGTAGGAGTGATGGGAGATGAACGTACTTATGAAAAAGTGGTAGCTCTTAGAGCTGTTGCTTCTACAGATGGTATGACAGCTGATTGGGTACATTTGCCTTATGAGTTTTTAATGGAGATTTCAAATAAAATTATCAATAAAGTTAAAGGGGTTAATAGAGTTGTATATGATATAAGCTCAAAACCACCTGCAACAATTGAATGGGAATAATTTAGATTATATCAATAAGTCGCTGTAACTTTGGTACAGCGACTTTTCGTTTATTTTAAAAAAAATTGCAAGATGAGAAAGAACTTTATCGCTGCATTAGCAGCATTTATGATATCATTTACTATGAGTGCACAAGACAGTTCATTTGTGCAATATAGAGTTGTAAAAGGTGATACTGTAAGTAAAATAGCCAGAGAATACAGTATTTCTGTAAAGGATATTTTAACTTATAATCCCGATGCAAAGAATGGTATCAAAGAAGGAGGTTTTATACTTATCCCAACCAAAGAATTTTTAAATAACGATAATCAGTCGTCAAAACTTATTGCTAATTCAACTTCAAAATCAACGCAAGATTATGAAGATAAAACGCATTATGTTCAACCTAAAGAGACATTGTACGGTATTAGCAAAATGTATAAAGTGACCGTAGATCAACTTTATCAGTGGAATCCAACTCTAAAACAGGAGGGACTGAAAGCTGAAAGTATTATTGTGGTTGGTCGTCAAAGACAGATTGCTCGTGCAAAAGATGTAACAGGTAGAGATAAGTCAACCCCTAATTACAACGGTAAGTTGATGTCATCTTCTGCTGATACGATTAAAGATATCTCTAATATTTATTACAAATACATCGATGTTGAACCACAGTCTACCTTATATGGTTTAGCTGTTTTATACAATACGACAATTCAACGCTTAATGGAGCTGAATCCAGAGTTAAAAGATGGCTTAAAAAGTGGTCAGAAGATCAAAGTACCTGCATTTGGATTTAAAGATGAGGTAATTGAGGTAACACCTATCGCGCCACAAGGAGGTGAAGTGCCAGAGTATATAACGATAAAAGTTAAACCAAAGCAAACGCTATACAGTATTTCTCGCGAATACGACTTATCTATTACAGAGCTTGTAGAATTGAATAAAGAATTATTGAGTTCTGGGTTGCAGGTAGGTATGGAGCTAAAGGTGCCAAATGTAGCAGGTATTGTTCAAGATGTGGAAGAAGAAGGTAAGGAGGATGTTGTCTTTGCTGGAGAGTTTGCAAATCTTGAAGAATCACTCTATGTTAAACAAAGTAAAGAGATTGCTTTGTTATTGCCTTTTAACATAAGTCGATTAGGTGAGAGTGTAGAGGGGAAATTGTCGTCTGATAATTTCTTGAATATGACGTTAGACTTTTATTTAGGTGCTAAGTTGGCTATTGAAAAAATAGAGGATTTAGGATTGCCTTTAACTGTAAATGTGTATGATTCAAATGAGAGTAAGAACTCATCTGCAATACTTGATTTAATTAAAGCAAAAAGCTTTGCTAATACAGATGTAATTATTGGGCCTTTCTTTCAGACTAATGTAGAGCAAACCGTTCAGAATTTACCTAATAAGGATATTGTCGTAGTTTCGCCTCTATCGAATGAAAAGTTAATTGCTTCTGATCAGTTAATTCAAACAATGCCTTATGCAGATGTATTGAAAAAAGAATTGTTGGATTATTTCATCAAACAGCCAGATGTGAAACTAACTGTTATTGTTGACCCAAAACGCACTTCTACCAAAGAATTTATGACTAAGTATTACAGTCATGTAAAAACGATTAATACAAGTGCATTGAATGATATTGACAAGACTTTAGTGTCAGGTAAGAACAATGTGTTTGTTTTAGATTCTGGAAGTATTGAATCAGCAAGTTTGTTGGTGAATAAATTGAAAAGACGAGTAAAAGATTTTAATATTCAGATTGCTACCCTTGACAAAGGTGAAGTGTTTGAGAATAGTGAAATTGATATCCAGAGTCTAATAGATTTAAAATATACTTATCCTTCTGTTACTCGCGATAGTAACAATTCGTTAGAGGAATCTAATTTTCAGAATCTCTATAAAGAAAAGTATAATGTACTGCCAAGTAGATTTGCGACAAGAGGGTATGATGTCATGTACGATGTGATTATGAGATCATTCCAAAAAGGTGGATTCAAAAGCACATTCAAGTATAAAACGCATGTAAACGAGAATAAGTTTGAATATAGTAAAAATCCAGAAGGAGGAATCCGCAATACGGGAGTTTATTTGTTGCAGTATACAGAAGACTTAACAGTTAAACAATTGCAATAAATGCTCGACAATCAAAAGTACTTAGTTGAACTTGCTCATGCTAAAATGCCCTTTGGTAAATATGAAGGGAAGTATTTAATCGATTTACCTGAATATTATATTGTGTGGTATCACAATAAGGGGTTTCCGAAAGGAAAGTTAGGAGAGCAAATGGCATTGATTTACGAGTTAAAGCTCAATGGTCTGGAGATGTTATTAAAAAATATCCGCAGTAACTATAAAAAATAAAGAACTACTTTTTAAGTAGTTTTTTTTTATACTATCAAGAC
>NZ_WSPP01000021.1:0-2876 GCF_009767705.1 Myroides sp. LoEW2-1
AGCGCAGATGGTACTGCTAACCAGTGGGAGAGTATGTCGTCGCCCTTCTTTTAAGAATCCCCAATCTCATATGAGGTTGGGGATTTTTTTGTTTATATACTTAGGCTATTTATCTATTATTAGTTTTATTAGCTTCTTGTTTATCACAAAGATTGTTTTTATTTATGGTAAATATTGCGAATCAATAATTGTAATTATTATTATTTTACTTAAACTGCAGGTTTTTGTGGAATTAATTAGAATGTATTGCGAAAAAAATGCTTTACTTTGTACGTGTTAATATTTGAGTTAGCTATGAGTGTTAGAATGAAGACTATATTAAAAAGGTCCCTATTATTTGTCGGTGGTTTTACAGGAATTACATTATTATTAATGTGGATTGTTCCTATGTTTTTTATAGATACTATAAATGAGAAAGTTAGGGTAGTTATTAAAGAAACAATTAAAGGTGAAGTTGAGTTTGATAAGATAGACTTATCATTTTACACAAAGTTCCCTTTTTTAACTGCAAATATTTCCAAGCCTTCAATTAGTGGTGTTAATCAAGATTCTATTAGTTCTACACAATTGTTCGAAGCTGAGTCTGTAAGTCTTGGAGTTAATCCCTTTGCTCTTTTATCTGGTAAAGTAAGCTTTGGTCGTATCTATGTCGATAAACCTTTTGTGAATGTGAACGTGATGGAAGATGGTTCTTCTAATTATGATATTTTTTATGCAAGTGAGTCTAATGAATTAGAGGAGGACAGTGATTTGGAGTTGAATATTAATCGATTACATATTAAGAATGCAGAGGTAATTTATAATGATTTAGCAAGCAAGTTGAGTTTTGTTATGCAAAATTTTGACTATGTTGGACGCGGAAATATGAGTGAAGCTATTTTTGACTTAAAAAGTGTTATTCGTATTCAGTCTTTTGATTTGAATTTTGATGGTGTTCATTATGTTAAGGAAAAACCTATACTTGCAAAGTTATCTACACAGATAGATACTAAGTCGCTTACTTTAATTTTTGAACGTAACGATATTCGCATAAAAGATCTTCCTGTAGATTTTAAAGGTAAGTTTGCTTTCATTGAGAATGGTTACGATATGTTGTTCGATATTAAAACTAAAGATTCGTCTCTTGAGCAGCTATTATCAGTGATACCTCCTGAGTATCAAGATTGGTTAGATAATACCGTTATAAAAGGAACTGTTACAGGAGATTTCTTATTAGAAGGGAAATACGTTATTGCGGATAGTTTAGCTCCAAATGTTAATTTGAATTTACAAGTTAATAATGGTTATATCCAACATGGAGAACTGACAAAGCCTTTAGAAAATTTAGAGCTTGGATTTTCATTTTCATTACCAGGATTGGACATTCAGAAGAATGAAGTAAATGTGAACAATTTATCTTTCAGTGTTGATGGCAAGAAAAGTCTTTTGAATCTCTCGAGTAAGGGTATTGATTCATTGCATGTAAATGGTAGTATAGATTCTAATTTAGATTTAGCTTTATTTAATAAAGCGGTAGGTAATAGTAGCTTTGATATGAAAGGGGATCTAACAATGAAGGGAAATGTTGATGGGTTGTTTACAAAGGACATTGTTGTAAGTAGAACATTGCGTAAAACTATAACTAATACAGTTATTAGCAGTGTTCCAAAATTCGATATCACTACAACTTTGCGTAACGGTTATTTCAAACTCGAACAGCTACCGGAAGCAATCTCCAAAGTAGACGTCGATTTAGAAGCTATTGGTAAAGATTCTAACTACAAGAACATCGCTATTAATCTAAATCATATTAGTTTATTAGCAATGGATAACTTTATAGAAGGTAAAGCTAAAATAAAGAATTTACATAATTATGATTTACAAGGAGATTTAAAGGCAAAGGTTGATCTTGATAATGTCAAAGAATTTATACCAATCTCTGATATGGAGATAAGAGGACTTGTAAATATTGATGGATCAGTTAATGGTACATTCGAACCTAATCGCAAGCGTTTTCCTATTGTATCAGCAGATATCAAAATGGAGAATGGTTATCTTCGTTTTGACAGGATTCCGGAGTTACCAGTAGAAGATATTCATATTCATACTAAGATCAATAGTAAACGTGGTTCCATGAGTGACTTAACCGTAGAAGTACTTCCAATTGACTTTAAGATTGCTGACGAATCATTTCAAATAGCAGCTAGTTTGTATAATTTAAATAATTTAAATTATACTGTTAAATCTAAAGGAGTGCTAAACATTGATAATCTATATAAGTTATTTAAGATAGACGGTATTGACGTTAAAGGTAAAATTGTAACTAATTTATTTTTAAGTGGTTTGCAAAGTGATGCAGTTAACGGAAACTTTGATAAGCTGAAGAACGGAGGACGTTTTGAGGTAGATAATATAACAGTTAGTTCGGAGTTATTTCCAAAACCTCTCCATATTAAGAAAGGAGTATTCAAATTTTTTAAAGAGAAGATGAAGTTTGAAAAGTTTGAAGCCCAATACGGTAGCTCTAAGTTTAGTATGAATGGGTATCTAACAAATGTTATTAATTATATATTGAAAGAAGACACTATCCAAGGAAAGTTTGATTTAGAAACTCCTTTCATGAATGTAGATGAGTTTATGGTTTTTGCTGATAATCAGTCCACATCAACGAAAGTATCTTCTGATAATACAGGTGTTATCCAAGTACCGGGGAATATCGATATTACTTTTACAGCAGATGCTAAGAAAGTAAAGTATACGGATTATAACTTAAATGACTTCAATGGAGAGTTAGTTATAAATAAACCACTATGGACTGAAAGTCCATAGTTTGTTAAAGCAGACTAAAGTCTGCCTGGGTGGAGCTACTTACTCAAGTATAAAGTTACCTCCGTTAT
>NZ_WSPP01000192.1:0-205 GCF_009767705.1 Myroides sp. LoEW2-1
TAAACCACACCGTATTGAACCGGAATTAAATCAGCAACTATTAAAATTTGCCATGCATTATGATACCACTATAATGCCTGCTAGGGTTAGAAAACCTAAGGATAAATCTCCAGTGGAAATGGCAGTTAATATTACCTATAGCCGAATCTACACCAAACTACATGGTCAGATATTTTTCAGTATAAATCAGCTAAACACAGCTATT
>NZ_WSPP01000193.1:0-235 GCF_009767705.1 Myroides sp. LoEW2-1
AAATCTCCAGTGGAAATGGCAGTTAATATTACCTATAGCCGAATCTACACCAAACTACATGGTCAGATATTTTTCAGTATAAATCAGCTAAACACAGCTATTAAAAAACTTTTAAAGCCTTACAATGACTATCCTTTTCAGAAGAAACAAAGCAGCCGAACAGAGATGTTCTTGGATTTTGAAAAACAAGCTCTTAAAGCTTTACCAATCGATTTATATCCAATTAAAACTTATA
>NZ_WSPP01000194.1:0-8404 GCF_009767705.1 Myroides sp. LoEW2-1
CGGTTCGTTGATATTCCATATATCAAAGGTAAACATTTTTAGAAGCTGAAAGCTAAATGCACTAAAGTGCATAGTTTTAACTACAGTCTGCGACCAATAAAATAGAGGCTATTTCAACTAATGTCAACAAACCTATTTCTACAAATGCAATCTTTCATACCATGTTAGATATAGCAAGTATAAAAACAAATTATTTAGAACAAGACCTGTCTTTAGTCAACCCCATTTTTGTAACAAAAGAACGGGAATATC
The DNA here is from genome assembly GCF_009767705.1 of Myroides sp. LoEW2-1. Taxonomy (NCBI): domain Bacteria; kingdom Pseudomonadati; phylum Bacteroidota; class Flavobacteriia; order Flavobacteriales; family Flavobacteriaceae; genus Myroides; species Myroides sp. LoEW2-1. The sequence goes on from NZ_WSPP01000194.1 coordinate 253, forward strand.
TAAACGACCATGATATTGCAGTCCCTTATCGAAAGATGAATCTCAAAAAAGAAGACTTTGAGATGTTAGAAAAAAACAACATTCACTAATTAAACAACAAAAAAATGACAACACTGAAACATATATTAGCAGCCACCTTACTTAGCATACCAGCTCTTTGCTTTGCCCAAAAGGAAAAAGTCGAATTGCTGCCTTATGGCAATATGGATAAGTGGATGGTAAGAGAAATTAAAGAGTCTTTCCTCATTGGTGGAAACACACAATACTTGTACTCTATCACTGATCAAAAAGACACATTAAAAGACAATACACCATATAAAAGTACCAAATCTCCTTGGGCTACTTCCTCAGTACTTGCAACTGTTAGCGGCATTACGAAAGGAAGTGTAACCGTTTTTCCTGAAAAGAGAAATAGCGGTTTTGCAGCGAGATTAGAAACGCGAATAGAACGTGTAAAAGTATTAGGTGTGATCAATATAAATGTACTTGCAAGCGGAACAATATTTTTAGGAGAAATGGTAGAACCCATAACAGACACTAAGAACCCACAAAGTAAATTAGTGACGGGTATTCCATTTACAAAAAAGCCAAAAGCCCTTCAATTTGATTACAAAGTGACAACAGGTGGTCCTTCTAAAAAAGTAAATGGTATGGGAAAAGGTACAGATGCCAACAGAAATGATATGGCTGAAATACAGATACTATTGCAAAAACGATGGGAGGATAAAGACGGAAATGTACATGCTAAAAGAATCGGAACTGGGTGGCAACGCTTTAGCAAATCGGTAAAGGAATGGCAGAACAAACACCGCATCCTTGTAAATTATGGCAACATATCCAAAGAAAGTTACTATGGAGATTATATGTCGTTGCGAAGTGGAGAAATGGCTTACTACACGAGAAATAGTAAAGGTAAAATGGTTCCTATTTTAGAAGAAGAATGGGGAGATAAAGACGATGAAGTTACCCATATTATTGTTCAATTTTCTTCAAGTAATGGGGGAGCATATATAGGAAATACAGATAGTAGACTTTGGATAGATAACGTAGGTTTAGTCTATGACGTGAAATAAGATAATGCAAATTGCACCTCAACATTTTGAATACAAAAAAAAGCATTTAATTACTTAAATGCTTTTTTTTATCTTAGAAATTTGTTTGCCCAATTTCATTGATATCTTCGTGTGGGTTCTTTGGATCTTTACCATACTCATTTGATCCTGCATTACCTTCTGTTGCAAACCATACAAGTAAGATAATTGCTCCTACTAAAGGAATCAATGCAAGAAGAAGAAGCCATCCGCTTTTTCCTAAATCGTGTAAACGACGAACAGAAACTGCTAAACCAGGAAGAAGTACAGCTAAGCTATAAATACTTCCAATAAATCCAGTTCCTAAAACATAATCTACTACAGCTAATACAAGTGACACTAATATGTTTATCAATGTAAACATCCAATACTCTTGTCTTCTTGCTCTACCATTAAAATCAGCATAATGCTCTTTAATTACTTTTAAATACCATTCCATAGGTCTAATTTTTTTTAAAACTTTAACAGCAAATTTACAATTTATTAAATTATAAAAACAAAAAAAGCAATTAAAAAATTTTAATTGCTTTTCAATATTAGTTGATTATGATCTTATTTCTTTCTTAAACTATCGTGACTATGCGTCTCAACGCCTCCATTCCATAGCGTTAAAATATCTGTTGCCACCGCTGCTCCACTCCCAGCCGCAATAGTCAATTGGCTTCTATGTCCAGCCAAAGTTCCTGCAACATATATGCCCTCAGCCACTAAGTGATCTTGATTTCTTAACTGTATGCGATTTTTAGAAGCTAAAGACTTTTGATGAGGCTCTACAAATTCTTTTAGTCCTTCAATGTCAAAAGAAGGACTCGAATTAACAGCTACTACAACAATATGAGCATGATAAGTATTCTTATTCGTTAAAACCTCGTAACTATGATCTCTCTTGATTACAGACAATACCTTCTCTCCCTCAATTTGACTGATTTGAGGATAAAACGACAAATAATCTAATGACTCCTTCAGTAAAGTACTTCCAAGTGTTCCTGGTTTAATTCCATAAGCGTTATTAAAAACAGCATCTTGAAGCATTGAAGCTTTTTGGTGTGTCATAATTCCCACTCTCTTATCTTTTGCGAAATCCTTCTTAAAAGCACTACCGAGAATTTGAGCACACGAAACACCTGATACACCACCACCTAAAATCAAAACATCATAGATAGCTACCATTCTACTTTGTTTTATTCTGAATAATTTTAGAAGTGCGGTAAATCAATAGAATGCAAACTCCACATAGTAAAGCAACAATACTTATTAACGCAATCAAACTATCTCCCTGAAATAGATTATTAAAATCAAGCATTGTAACATTAAAAATAATCAATGCTGCAATTACAACGAACATAACGTAAGTAAATATTTTCATTTTCTGTTATAAAGAATTTGAGATTATTGTCCGAAAGTACAAAAATATTATTTATTCATATTAAGCTTTAACAAAGCACGCTTGCAATTTAACATCAACACAAAAACTTTATGATAACTAACAAGTAAATTTAAGTAAGGGCTATTATTACTGAAACAAAAATTACATTGGGATGTGAAATCTACCTCAACTAACGAAAAACATTCAATATAAAAAGAGGCAATAACAAGTTGAAAATAAGCAGCAAATAGTCAAGTTTACTGCAAATAGAAACAGATATCATGCAAAAGAGAGATTCTCCTCTACATTCCTCAAGTACTTTATAGCAAAGAGTTCTTTATTTCTACTTAGGACTTTCGTACTTCTTACTTAATCTAAGCTCCCTCCATTAGAGGTCCTAAAGAGATAGACCTCCCTACCAAACCTTATATACAACAGAACTACACTCAAAGAAAATACGCCTATCTTCAATAAACTTTACAAACCGCAAATAGTAACCCTTTACGTCTAATTAACTATTTAGTTTGATTATAAAGTATCAAAGTCAAAACACTAAGAGATTAAAATAGATATAAGATTCGTATTTTTGCAAACCTTTTATATTATCTAAATTATTATGTTTCAAATCGGAAAAACAATCGTATCGGAAGATGTATTAGAAAAAGAGTTTGTATGCAATCTATCAGCGTGCAAAGGACAATGTTGCATTGATGGCGATGCAGGAGCTCCTGTAGAAGAAGGAGAAGTTGCTATAATGGAAGATATTTACGAAACAGTAAAACCTTTCCTTAGACCTGAAGGAATTGAAGCAATTGAAAGACAAGGAAAAACGGTAAAAGGAGAAGATGGGGAAATCGAAACACCATTAATTGAAGGTGGTGAATGTGCGTATGTTATTTATGAGAATAATATGGCGCTTTGCGGTATAGAGAAAGCACATCGCGAAGGATTAATCGATTGGAAAAAACCAATATCATGTCATCTATATCCTATTCGAATAAAAGAATTTTCATCATTTGCTGCGGTAAATTATCACAAATGGCACATTTGCAGTGATGCTTGTGCTTTAGGACAAGAATTAGAAGTACCCGTTTACAAGTTCTTAAAAGACCCATTAATAAGAAAATACGGAGAAGATTGGTACAAAGAACTTGAAGAGGTTGCCACAGAATGGGCTAAACAAAACAAGTAAAATTACTTTATATATAAGGTACACTCCTTGTAATCTATAATCGCTTCGCCTATTAACAATACGTCTGAACCAATAATGCCGTGAACATTTTTCGTTTTATACTCTGTCAAGGCATTATTGACATGCGTTAAATCTAATAATACAAAATTGAAGTCTTTTTGATGCCATCTTCCAAGCTGAAGATGGTTCTTATAAGATACTTGTGTAAATAATCCATTTGCTCCAGCTCCTGTGGCTTTTGTAGTCGATTCAGAAGCTACAATATTAAACATATCGATATGCGAAAAGTCAATACAACTGTTTGACGCACCTGTATCTAAGATAAAATCACCCCATACTCCATTAATTTTGGCTCTTACGAAAAGATGCTGCGTACGCGAAATCTTAAACTTAATACGCTTGTACTTTTCTTTTTTTAAAATCTCTTTTAAGTTTTCCATGAGCAAAATATAGTTTTAATTCATTTTAATAAGGTACTTTTGTACTCGCAAAATAGCAAATAAAATACACCAATAGGAATGATTTTTACAGACACACATACACATTTATATTCTGATGCATTTGCAGAAGATCGCAAAGAAACAATAAATCGAGCAATATTAAAGGGTGTTACGCGTTTTTTTATACCAGCAATCGATTCAAGTTATGCTGATAAAATGTATGAATTAGAAAAGGAATTTCCTAACAACATCTTTCTCATGATGGGATTGCATCCTACAGATGTAAAACCTGAAACTTATCAACAAGAATTAGCATTTGTAGAGAGAGAATTAGAAAGAAGACAGTTTTATGCAGTAGGAGAAATAGGCATTGACTTATATTGGGACAAGTCTACTTTAGCTTTACAACAAGAGGCATTTCAACGCCAAATTCAATTAGCCAAAAAGTACAAATTGCCAATAAACATTCATTGCCGAGATGCATTTGAAGAAGTTTTCGAAGTATTAGAAAGGGAAAAAGGGGAAGAATTAAGAGGGATTTTCCACTGTTTCTCTGGTACTGAGGAAGATGCGAGAAGAGCAATCTCTTATAACTTAAAATTGGGAATAGGTGGTGTAGCAACATTCAAGAACGGAAAAATTGATCAATTTCTTCATAAAATAGATTTAAAACACATCGTATTAGAAACTGATTCTCCGTATCTTGCACCTGTCCCTTATAGAGGAAAGAGAAACGAAAGTGCATATATTGTAAATGTAGCTGAAAAATTAGCTGCGATATACGATTTATCACTTGAAGAAATTGCCAAACAAACAACAGCTAATTCTGTTGATGTTTTTGGTATTTAAACGGAACATATATTAAATTATAGTTATAATAATAAAGCACGATAATGTCTAAATTTGACGAAATACGCCATTACCATGATCATGAAGTAAATGAAGTTCTAAAACAAATTTCAAAACACCCAATGATCAAAGCTTTAATGGGTTTTACTTTTCCTAATAAAACGGAAGATCAATGGTTGGAATCTTTAAGAGAAGTAAAATCTATACAGCAATTTCAAAATGATTTTGCTTACCATTCAATACAGAGAATCCTTGAGAAAAGTTCGAATGGACTAAGCTCATCAGGTTTCGAAAAACTTGATAAAAACACTTCTTATCTATATATCTCTAATCACCGTGACATTATTATGGATACATCACTATTGAATGTATCTCTAAAAGATCATGGAATGATTATGACTGCTTCTGCAATTGGAGATAATTTAGTACAAAAGTCATTTTTATTAGCACTTGCAAAAGTCAATAGAAACTTCCTTGTTAGAAGGGGATTACCACCGCGTGAACTATTGGAAAGCTCTAAGTTAATGTCTGAATACATCAGACATCTATTGACCGAAGAGAATAGATCTGTGTGGATTGCTCAGAGAGAAGGTCGTACCAAAGATGGAAATGACGCCACACATCAAGGAGTACTAAAAATGCTGGGAATGGCATCTGATGAGGAATGCCTAATGGATTATTTTAAAAAGATAAAGATTGTTCCCGTTTCTATTTCTTATGAATACGACCCTACGGATGCCTTGAAAATGCCTCAAATATTAGCTAAAGCGAATAATGAAGATTATGTAAAAGATCGCAACGAAGACTTCATTAACCTTTATAGCGGTATCATAGGTCAGAAAAGGGGAATTCACATTCACGTAGGAGATGTACTTGATGCAGAATTAGACAATATCAAAGCAAACTTTGATAAAACCAATAAACAAATGCAAGCCCTCACTTCTGTGATTGATAACTCCATCATCAAGAACTATAGATTGTGGCCTACAAATTATATTGCATACGACATTTTAAACAAAACAAATAAGTTTAAAGACAAATATACTGATCAAGAAAAACAATTGTTTGAAAGAAGATTGGAATTGCGCGTCAATAAGGAAAACCAAATTATTGTTGATAATTTCTTAGCGATGTATGCAAACCCAGTAGTTAATAAATTAAAACTAATAGAAAATGAATAAGCCTTCAATCCTTTTGATTTATACAGGAGGGACAATAGGCATGGTCAAAGACTTTAAAACAGGTGCTTTAAAGGCATTTAATTTTGACCAGCTTGTAGAGCGCATCCCAGAATTACACCTTTTGGATTGTTCTATTGAAACTTATTCTTTTGACGTTCCAATTGATTCATCGGATATGCGCCCTGAAATGTGGGTACAAATGGCCTCTGTTATTGAAGAATACTATGAGAAATTCGATGGTTTTGTAATTTTACATGGCTCTGATACTATGTCATATTCAGCATCTGCGCTGAGCTTTATGTTGGAAAACTTACACAAACCCGTTATCCTAACAGGGTCACAATTACCAATTGGCGATCTGCGTACTGATGCGAAAGAAAACTTAATTACAGCCATACAAGTAGCTGCTTTGCAGAATAACAATTTACCTGTAATTCAGGAGGTTTGTTTATACTTTGAGTACAAACTCTATAGAGGAAATAGAACATCAAAGGTAAGTGCTGAATTATTTAACGCCTTCACATCTCCAAATATACCTCACTTGGCAGAGTCAGGGGTCAATTTAAGAGTAAACAAATCTCTCTTGACTTATACCTCACAAGACTTGCCTTTTACAGTATATAAGAAAATGTCGAGAGATGTCATGATCTTGAAAGTTTTCCCAGGAATACAACAAAATGTATTACAAGCCATTCTAAATATTCCAGAGCTAAAAGGAATAGTATTAGAAACATACGGATCGGGAAATGCCCCAACAGAAGCATGGTTCTTAAACACACTATCTCAGGCTATTAAAAAAGGGCTAAAGGTTATCAATGTAACCCAGTGTTCTAGTGGAAGTGTACATATGGGCAAATATGAAACCAGTACTGAATTAAAGGAAATTGGCGTTATCTCAGGAAAAGATATTACCACAGAAGCGGCAATCACCAAACTAATGTACCTATTGGCAAAAAGTGATATCAGCGATTTTAAATTAGCTTTTGAAACACCAATCTGTGGTGAAATGGAAGATTAATTGCTATATTCGCAACTAAAATAAACAGAAAGGTGGCCGAGCGGTCGAAGGCGCACGCCTGGAAAGTGTGTATACAGCAATGTATCGAGGGTTCGAATCCCTTCCTTTCTGCAAATCATTTTTATATCGAATCAGTATTAAGCGTTGGAAACGAAGCTAAACTTATGCCAATCTAAAAGAAATAGATGCTCTTTTCTTTTCACCTCTATACACAATACAAAAGAGTTTAACGCTTGAATGATGTGATTGATCAAAGGTTTTTGCCCTACTGTGAATAAAGTAATGACAAATTCCACCCTGATAGGTAGTTTAGCTACTTAAAAAGACACTAAAGTATATCAGTGTCGTTCTTTCGATATCACTAATCCTCCCCATTAGTTAATCACCTATTATTTCTCTAACAATTCTTTGATTATCTACCTGTCGAAGGTGATTTACCTGGGCATTAACTTATTGAATACACTGGTATAATTCAAATCAAGACTCAGCTTTATCTCGTTGACTCCTACAGCTCTATGCTGTATCTTAGTATATATTACACACTACTCTAATTGGGTAGCAACCTTCTTTTACTAAAAGAGTTAAAAGGAAAGCCTAACCTCACGATAGCTAACAAACCTCTTAAGCTATTTGTCATCTATAAAATATGTATGCTAAACACATTCGTTTTTAAACTTATAGACTGTTTATGACCGTATTAAAAACAGAAAAAAACAGTACTTTCTTAGGAGTTCCTTGGGGGTTTCTTCGAGTATCCTTGGGGTTTTATACGCAAAAACCAGTGTTTCTCGAAGAAAACCCCTAGCAACCTGCAAGAAACCCCTAAGAAAGTACCAACAAAATTGCACTTATCTAAATTTAATAGAACAGAACAAAGGTTCATGGGTTAAATCAAATTCACTCCCTTCATTCCTTTGTATCCACCCGACCAAGCCCATATTTCATAAGCTAACGTAAGGTAGTAAGTTTGCTTGAAATAATAAAGAGATGAGCAAACAAGAAATAATGTACTCTC
>NZ_WSPP01000195.1:0-3314 GCF_009767705.1 Myroides sp. LoEW2-1
ACCCTAATTAATATAATGTAATATGTTTGAATTTTTCTTAGGACTTTATTGGTTGTGTTACTATTTAACTTATAGTATAGCAAGGCTAATTTTTTTCAATAATTCTAAAAAGGATTATTATGATATAATAGGGCAGAGTAGAAGTGAGATTAACTATGAGAAATTAGAAAATAATAACCTGAAAACAAAAAATATTGATACGCTTTTAAAAGGGGAAGATCATAAATCAGCCAAAGAAATTGCCAAGCGATTAGATTAGTTTATAAAAAAATTGAAAAAAGAGTAAAACCCCCTTAAAACTTTATTTTTTAGAGTCTGGTAAAATATATATTTAATTATCTTAAAAGTGTGATTTATAGCTATTTATTTAAGTTTATACTATTTTTTACTTACCGTAAAGGTTAAAGTCTTTTTAATGAGATAATTATGTCTTTTTTGCTCCTAGCAATTGGCAAACAAATTCATTTTTTTTTCGTATGTAAAGCCTTAAAAACTAATATTTTACTACTTTTTTAAAATGCGCTTTATTCCTGATTTTAGGCCTTTTTCATATTTGTTTTTACCTTAAAGCCTGTCAGTGTCTTACTTTAGAGAGTTTAACACACCTTAAAACATGCCAATTGGCAATTTTATTCAAAAAGAGTTTACAGATTTGTAGTGTTAGCTAACATGTATTAATCACTAAAACTTGAATTATGAGTATTAATCGTTTAGAGTTTCTTTCTTGGATGAAGAGACTAACTACCAGACTAGATAGTTTAAATGAAAATATTTCTAAACTACAACTCCAAACTTTAAATGTTGATGGCGAAGAGCTTTTAGACAATCAAGATGTTCTTCAAATTTTAAAAATTTCCTACCGAACCTTGCAAAGGTATCGTTCTGAGAAAAAGCTGCCATATTATAAACTAAAAGGTAAGATTTACTACAAACTCTCGGATGTTGAAAAACTCTTAAGGGATTGTTTCTCAAGACCCATTAATGATTAACGGCCTGTAAAGGACAAATAATAACCAAATGGGGTCAACTAATAGATTCTATAGTATTTGAATATAGTTTTAAGTATTAAAAAACCTAAAAATTTATATTATGGAAACTAAAGTAAACAAACAAGAACAGCAAGTTCTTTTAGTTAGCGATGCTAAGGACAACAAAATTAAAGGAGTTAAGGGATTAAGCGAGAATGGTCGTTTACAAAGCGCACCGGTTAACAAAGCAAATCTCAAATCCTTTTTAAAGGTAGATAAGCACGGTGATTTTTTCTCTAATTTCTTTTCCAACTTCTTTTCTCAATTAAAAGATCCGACTCAGTTTAGCTTTTTTAAAGTCCCTGAATCACTAGCCCTTAATCTAGCCAAGCAAATGCAAGAAGAGCTAGATCAAAAACAGTCTATAAACAAAGAACTTTACCTGGAGCACCAAATCGATCCAGGTAAAGTTATAGAGAGTTTAAAAAGAGAAGAATCCTCTTGTTTAATAACCAGTAAAGAATACAACCCATATAAGTACAATATAAACGAGCTTAATTGGGAGGCGCTCTCAGAGATTGGTCTGTCTAAACAAAAACTTGATGAAATGGATTTATTAGAACCTTTGCTAAAGGGATATAAAACAAAGGATTTAGTGATGGTGAATTTAGACTTAGGAGCGGCTGTTTTCTCTTTAGATGCCCGTTTGAGTTTAAAAAGAGATCAAAACGGAGAGGTGGTTATGAACCTAGAGGGAGTTAAAAAGTATCCTAATTTAAATGTTCCTTTTCAAGGGCATGAATTTACCAAGCTCGATAAACACAATCTTTTAAAGACTGGTAATATGGGTAGAGTAGTAGAGCTTATCGATCCAATTTCAGGACAGAAGGTACCCTCTGTGGTTAGCGTTGATAGATTAACTAATAATCTTGCCGTGACAAGCGTGCAGGCTGTAAAAGTTCCTGTTGAGATAAAGGGAGTAGAGCTTAGTGCACAGCAGATTCAAAAGCTAAAACACGGTGAGGCGGTGCTTGTGCAAGGAATGAACTCTAGTAAAGGCAATCCTTTCGATGCAGAGATTCAGTACAATGCCTCTAAAGGACATATTGAATTTTTGTTTGACAATGTCAATAAGAAAAATCAAAAAATGAACCAAGAAGACTTAAGAGTTTTTAGAGGTAAGACTCTTTCGGACTCTGAGTATAACAATCTTTTGCAAGGAAAAGCTGTATTTGTTCAAGGGATTATTGATAAGCGTGGAAATCCCTACAGCGGCTATGTGAGTTATGATAAGGTAAATAATAAAACGAGTTTTTCCTTTGACAATCCAATAAACAAAGACAGTAATCAAATTAAAAATACTCAAGAGCAGAATCAAACAAGTAAAGATAATGCTGTTTTAAGACCTAGATAAACTTTAAATATGGAACTAATAATAACTCGTAAAGCAAGTGTGGCAAGTGTTCTTGCTACGCTTGTTTTAGCTTTTGAAAAAACAAATAACTATTATTATTCAGATAAATACTATGTAACTTGGATTGGTAGTAGAGATATTATACTTAAAGCTGTTCAAGTCAATAAAAAAAATAAAGGCGAAGGCTTTGCATTTCAAGTTAAAGCCTTTGACAAGCATAAGGCAATCTTTTTAGAAAATGACCATTATTATTTAAATCAGTTTACTACAATTAAAGAGTTGGCCAAAAAAAGTAAGAGTATTCTCTTTGCTACAGAGCCCAGTGAAAAAGCTGATGTTTTTTTTTCGTACTTATACAAGTATTTAAACTTAGAATTACCCTTTACAAGATTGCCGCTATTTAGTTTGGATAAGAAAAGTTTAGAAAAAGCTTTTGATCAAAAAATGCATTATTGGCAAAAGTTGTGTTTGTTTGAAAAGCCTTTGCAAAAAGATCTTGTTTATACTTTTTTAAGCGATAAGCTAAGCTATAAATTAAAACAGATTGTAAATAGCTCTGCTGGGCCAAGTTGTTTTATATCCTTTTTTCTTATTTCATTTGTTTATCAAAAACAAAAAGAGTTTCATTCTCTTGGTAGAAAAGCAAAATACTCAGTAACTGCTAGGGTTTTAATAAACGAACAAGAGTATGATAGTAATTACACTAAAAAATATAAAAATCGACAATCAGCTATAGTTGTTGTAAATAAAATTTTAAAATCTAAATCACTATCTATTTCAAAAGTGCAAAGGGAAGTTTTAAGTGCTCAAAGACCACTTTTTTTTGATTTTATAACTCTGTGTAAAAAAGCTTATAAACAGTATGGTATCCTTTATAAAGAGACATTGAGTATTTTAAAGACTTTGTATTATCAGGGGTTTCTATCCTATCC
>NZ_WSPP01000196.1:0-2440 GCF_009767705.1 Myroides sp. LoEW2-1
TCATTATACAGTAGAATAGTATTACAACTATACACTAAAAAAGTCTTTACTGCGATAGCAGTAAAGACTTTTTTATTTTCTATAAACAATAAAAGGCATAAATATTGTTTATTTGCGCTCTAATAAGTTTAGAAGTAACATGGATAAAAGACAGAGGATATTAGACTTTTTTCTTAATCATATAAAAGAGAGTGTCAATCTGACCCAAGATGAAGTTGAATTATTATATGAATCTATAGATATAGTTGAATTAAAACGCAAAGAGTGCGTCCTTCAGCCTGGTCAAGTTTCTAAACACATGCGATTTGTTGTAACAGGAAGTATGAGGTGTTACTATTTGGATTTAGATAGTCAAGAACACACTCTTCAAATTGGCATAGAAGGATGGTGGATCAATGATTTGTATTCCTACTTAAGTGGTAAGGAGTCACAAATGTTTGTTCAAGCTATTGAAAAGACAACCCTTGTACAAATCAATAGTGAAGCATTGGAGAGGTTGTATGTCAAAATTCCCGCACTATCAACTTTTTTTAGGATAAAGATTCAAAATGCATATGTTTCACTTCAAGAGCGTATGCTGGAACAAATGAGTATTCAAGTTTTTGATCGCTATCAGAAATTTATTAAAGAATATAGAAATATCGAACAGAGAATACCTCAATATATGATCGCATCTTATTTGGGGGTAACGCCTGAATTTTTAAGCTATCTAAAGAAAAAACACAGTATGTAAGTTTTTAGTTAGTAAATCCTTAGTACCCTTCTAATAAGGTTGTCTTTTTTTTAAAATGGTTGTTTTTACTTTTTTTATAGTTGTTTTTATTTCTTAAGATATCTTAATCTTTAGGAATCTCAATGACAATACATTTGCCTTACAAACAACAATAATAGGCAATGAAACAACTTATATTCGTAATTGTGCTTTTATTCTCCATCGTCATGAGAGGGCAGCAATTATCTTTTTCACCAGAAGTGATGGTGGGAAATAGGTCATACTTTTACACACACACAGTATCTTATCAAGTTAATGACAAATGGAAATTATCAAATTTGATATTGTTCGATACAGAGTATACAGAAGATACTCATAATATTCTTTTTATTCGAAATACAGTTAGCTATAAGATTAGTGATCGTTTTAGCCTTCACAATGGGTTTGGAGTGAAAAACCCAGGAGCTTTTTTTCTGAGTTATCTTCAGTATCAATATAAGAATAAGCAAAATACTTTGAATATATCATATTCTGCTGGAGCAACTTACCAAGCAGGATTTACATTAGAACAATCTTTTTTAATCGAGTATACCCCTAAGTTAACTCAAAAGTTAAATGCTTTCTTTAGACTATCAGCAGTTGGAAATACTGATTTTAATGAGTATACAAGAGGATTTCAACATATTAGAATAGGGCTAAAGGATGAAAAGTTAATGTATGGTTTAGCTTTTAATGCAGAACAGTTTAATATCTCATGGGATCACTTGGAGAATTTAGGTGTGTTTGTGAAGTATAATTTTTAAAATTTTAATATATGAATATAGATAGAAATTTAGGAGTAGGTCTATTATTAGCACGTATTTCAGTAGGGTTACCAATGTTGTTTTATGGAATTGGTAAGGTAATTAACGGAATTACTTTTATTCAAGGTATGTTGGTAGATAAAGGATTACCTGGTTTTTTGGGTTATGGAGTCTACGCAGGCGAAGTTGTTGCACCTATAATGATTTTACTGGGTTTTCGCACGAGAATAGCTGGGCTCGTTTTTGCAATTAATTGTTTTACAGCTATGATGCTTGCGCAGTCAACGCAGTTGTTTACTTTGAACGACAATGGTGGATTAACGGTGGAGTTATTGTTAATATACCTTTTGGTATCTTTAAGTTTATTCTTTACCGGCAGTGGTAAATTTGCTTTATCTACCTCAAGTAAATGGGATTAACAAAATGAGTATTTACTGTACTTTAAGTATGTTAAAACAAAGGCCTTTCTAAAGTTGTAGAAAGGCCTTTGTTTTTGATTAAGCTAAAGATTGAGTTCACTTAGTGTTTTTGTAAATAATTTGTCTACACCATAAAGAAATATTGTCAGATGTCCAATATCATATAGAGGTTCTTTACGGTGTATTTTTTAATGTTTGGTTTATTTCTTTTGGGAATAACGGAGGTATTTGTCGTGTGATATTATTTTTAGATCAGTGCAATTTTGGTTGGACATTCTTCGAGTATTTGCGCACATTCTTAGGGGTTTTGCTCGGAGAACACGCTCTTTTAGCATGAGAACCCCAAGGATAGTCGAAGAAAACGCAAAGAAAGTCGCACAAAAGGACAATTACTTCGTTCACTTACTGAGTTCAGAATCAATTTAAAAATGTTGAAAATTAACATTTAGATGAATTCAACAGAAAATAGTATTTATTAACATAATGTGTTTATTATAGTTTTGGTG
>NZ_WSPP01000197.1:0-6046 GCF_009767705.1 Myroides sp. LoEW2-1
GATTTAAACAAATACCTCTACCAATTAATTCGCCCTATACAGTGCCATTTTAATGCAAAAGTTAGCATAAGATTAATTCTCGACAATAATTCTAAAATGAAGTAAACTAAATTATTCTTTTTTCCCTTTCTGATTAGATAGAGCAACATTAAGCACGATGAGGATATCACTGCAAATACTAAATAATTATCATCTCAATCCCCTAAAAAGAAAACAGCTCTAACACCTTAGCCAATTCGCAAAAAGGTTGTCAGTCTTTCGATATGATAGTTTGCAATGACATCCCAATCACATCTAACTTATTTTACTCTATTACTAAAGTTGGTCATAAACTTATCTACTTTGGGCTTTACAACCATCTGACAATAGGGATTACTATCCCCCTTAACAGCAAAGTAATCTTTGTGATAATCTTCTGCTACATAAAATAAAGTTGCCTTACTGACTACAGTTACTATAGGATCTTCAAATACGCGCTCTTGACTCAACACAGCTATGTACTCCTCTGCTAAAGTCTTCTGCTCAAGACCCGTATAAAATATCTCACTTCGGTACTGTGTGCCCACATCTGCTCCTTGCCTATTCAAAGTAGTAGGATTATGAGTTGCGAAGAATACCTCTAACAATTGATTGTAATTAACAACATTTCCATCATACATAATTTGAATTGCCTCTGCAAAACCGGTCTCTCCTGTACAAACCTGCTCATAAGTAGGATCAACTGTGTGTCCTCCAATATATCCAGGTAGCACTTGTTCTACTCCTTTTAAGTTTTTAAAAATGGCTTCTGTACACCAAAAGCACCCTCCAGCAAAAATGGCCTTTTGCAAGTTTATATTGTTCTCCATTTGTTTATACTATTTTCTATTACTATTTATCAGAGATAAAAATATTATATTTTACGCTATAAAAAAAAATGACTGAATTAATTAGTTGTTATATGTCACAGCAAAGTATTCACAATCTTACTTTGACTTTGTCGTTCTACTAAATTCTAAAGTAATTTCCACAATTACTTATTTGATAACTGTAAAAACAATCTGACAAAGTTTCGCTCTTGCAACATAAAAATCGTTACTTTGCAATACTAAAACCACAATCAAAATATGATTAGAGCAGTAAATATTCACAAATTCTACGATAAATTAGAAGTCCTTAAAGGAGTAGATCTTCACATTAAAAAAGGAGAAGTTGTATCTATTGTTGGTGCATCTGGTGCAGGAAAAACAACTTTATTACAAATATTAGGTACTCTTGATCATCCTACTACACAAGAAAACACCTCTCTACATATCAATGGCAGCGATATACTGCAGTTAGACGATAAAGAACTTTCTAAGTTTAGAAACCTAAACCTTGGATTTATCTTCCAATTTCACCAATTACTCCCTGAGTTCACAGCTTTAGAAAATGTTTATCTTCCCGCTCTTATAGCTGGAAAAACTATTTCAGAAGTGGAACAAGACGCTATTGATCTGTTAAATTACTTAGATCTATCTCATAGGATAAAGCACTATCCATCTGAACTATCAGGAGGAGAACAGCAAAGAGTGGCAGTTGCAAGAGCTCTAATTAACAAGCCACAGGTCATTTTCGCAGATGAGCCTTCGGGAAATTTAGATACGCACTCGGCAGAAAACCTCCACAAACTATTCTTCCAATTAAGAGATGAATTAGGACAAACTTTTGTCATTGTTACTCACAATGAAGAATTAGCTGATATGGCAGATAGAAAGCTTACAATGGTTGATGGAATTATAGTATCAAAGTAATAAAACAAATGAATTTAAACGATCTTAAAGAATTTTTAGACGAAAAAGTTCTTTTATACAATGCTCCAGCTTTTATTGTTGATGATCCGATTCAGATACCACATCTTTACACGTTGAAAGAGGATATTGAAATTGCTGGCTACCTAAGTGCTACTATAGCATGGGGCAATAGAAAGATGATTATAAAGAATGCGAAGCGAATGATGGAACTCATGGGGAATTCTCCTTACGATTTCGTTATGGAGCACAAGCAAGACCACTTAGACAATCTTGATTCATTCGTCCATAGAACCTTTAACGGAGTAGATTTTGCAACTTTTATAAAAGGGCTCAAACACATTTATACCAATCACAATGGTTTAGAAAGTGTTTTTGCAAATACATCTGCTCCTATGCAAGAGAGAATATCTAATTTCAAAAGATTATTTTTTGAAATAGAACACCCTACTCGATCAGAGAAACACATCTCCGACCCTATGAAAGGCTCTGCTGCAAAGAGAATTAATATGTACCTCCGCTGGATGGTGCGAAATGACAATAACGGTGTAGATCTTGGCATATGGAATACCATAAGCACCGCTGATCTATCTTGTCCCTTAGATGTACACTCTGGCAATGTTGCTCGTAAACTGGGGATACTAAAGCGCAAACAAAATGACGCAAAAGCATTAGCTGAATTAGATAATGTTTTGCGTCAGATGGATCCTATAGATCCAGTAAAATATGACTTTGCCTTATTTGGCTTAGGTGCTATTGAAAAATTCTAAATAGCCTATATTTACATACTTTGATAATCTAATGGCACACGGTCATAGTAAATCGCTTTAACGATTCCATCGGATACTCCTATCTTAGGAACGTAAATATACTTAGCACCACTCCATTTCATCGCGCTGCTATAAATGCGTAGAGCTGGTATAATAACGTCGGCGCGATCTGGATTCAAACCTAATTCGGAAATACGCTCATCATAAGACATCTCCTTTAACTTATTGTATTGCTGTGTCAAATAACTATAAGTTAAAGGTTTATCTTGTGCTTTGGCTGACATCTTAAATATCTTATTGATATTCCCACCAGATCCGACAACAACAAGGTCTTTTAAGTTTACTGTATTCTCCTTGATCCACGATTCTATCTCTATCCAAACTGATTTAGGTACCATATCGTTTATCAGTCGCACTGTACCATTTCTAAACGACTGAGATGCAACTTGTTCTCCATTTGAAAATATCGTAAACTCAGTGCTCCCCCCACCTACATCAATATACATCACATTTTGTGTACTGTTGATAAAGTGTTTTAAATCAGAGGACGCAATTATCATCGCTTCTTTTTTCCCATCAATTATACTAATCTTTATTCCAGATTCTTTATATATCTCCTCTACAATCTCCTCTCCATTTTCAGCCTCTCTCATAGCACTTGTAGCACAAGCCATATACCTATCCACCTTATTTACCTTCATTAGCAAATAAAAGGCCTTCATAGAATCAATCATACGCAACTTCGACTCTTCACTAATTTCTCCTTTAGTAAATGAATCTTGTCCTAAACGCACTGGGACCCTAATCAATGAACTCTTATTAAACACAGTCGTTTTTCCTTTTTCCTCAACTATGTTCGTTATTAATAATCTCATGGCATTAGAACCAATGTCTATAGCGGCGTATTTCTTTATCTTTAGCATATATTATATTAACTCTTGTTATTTAATTTTTCTCTGTAATATTTATACATTTCCATTTGAGAATGGAAAACTTCTCCTTCTTCAATTTTTCTGTAATTATTAGATAAATCACCACTTTGAATACGCGTCTTATAGTTTCCTTTCCAACCGATATTGAAAGTGTCAATTAATTCTTGCTTGATATCCTCATCGTAAATTGGACAAGTCACCTCTACCCTTTCATCTAAATTTCTAGTCATAAAATCTGCAGAAGAAATATATACTGCAGGTTTGTCGTTATTGCCGAAGATATAAACTCGAGAATGCTCTAAGAACCTATCTACGATACTAATTGCTTCGATATTCTCGCTCATACCAGGCACACCAGGAATAAGAGAGCATATTCCCCTAATAATCAATTGTATTTTCACTCCTGCACAACTTGCATCATATAGTTTATCAATCATCTTAATATCTGACAAGCTATTCATTTTCAACCCTATATAAGCAGGCAAACCATTTTTAGCATTAGTTATCTCACGCTCGATTAGCTTATAAAATCCCTTACGAGTATAATGAGGAGATACTAAAAGGTGTTTGTATTTGTGAACCCTATAGTTTACTTGTAAAAACTCAAATACTTTGGAAACGTCTTTCATAATCTGATTATGACTTGTAAACAAAGTGACATCTGTATAGATTTTACTCGTACTTTCATTAAAGTTCCCTGTTGATATAAAGCCGTATCTCTTTACTTTTTTATTCTCCAGACGCTCAACAACACATATCTTACTGTGTACTTTTAGCCCTTTTACACCAAAAATTAAGTGAATGCCCTCTGCTTGCATTAACTCTGAATAATAGATATTACTAGCCTCGTCGAAACGCGCCTGTAATTCAATCTGAGCAATTACTTGCTTGCCATTCTTCACTGCATTTATCAAAGAACTGATAATCTGCGAGTTCTTAGCTAATCGATATAAAGTGATTTTTATAGATAATACTTGGGGGTCTAATGCAGCTTCCCTTAAAAATTTAACCAAATATGAAAAAGATTGATAAGGAGTATATACCATATAATCTTTCTTCTGTACTTGCTGTATAATACTATCTTCAAGACTTAAATTAGGCACTCCTACTGGCAGTAATTTTGGATAGGTAAGATCCGTTCTCCCCATATTGGGAAACCCCATATAATCTCGTCTATTGTGATACCTGCCACCAGGGATAATACTGTCGTTCAATTCTATTTCAATATTCTGAAGTAAAAACTGCAAAGTTTCCTCCTCCATCTCGCGGTCAAAGACAAATCGAACAACAGCACCCTCTCTTCTATCCCTGACTCCACTTGATATTTTTTCTACAAACGACTTGTGTAAATCCGTATCGAAGTCTAATTCAGCATCTCTTGTGATTTTAATCATATGAGCTGCTTCCGCCTTATAATCAATAATATTGAAAATAGAATCTAAATTAAATCGGATAATATCATCTATCATAATGATAAACTTCTTATCTCCTTCACAAGGGAGTTCTACAAAGCGATTGATTATATTTGGTATTTCTATAATAGCATAACGCACAGGAGATACAGCCTTTCTAATTTTCTCTGATTGATGCTTTTGCACTAATTTGTCATCTAACATCAATTTCACAACAAGATACCCATGCGTATCTCTCAATAAAGGAAACTCAGCTAAATCACTTAATATAATTGTCACTAAGTCAGGAGATACTTGATGCAGAAAGAAATCCTTTACAAAAGCTTGTTGCTTTTCGTTTATTTCCTTGTTATTGACAATAAAAATATTCTCCTCCTCCAACTTCGATTCAACTTCTGTCAGAATACGCAAACTTTCGTTTTGTAGTTCAATTACTCTTTTCGTAATCTCACTCAATAGCGTTTTGACAACTTCTCCACTACTCAATTTTCGGTTGCTTTGACCAGTAAGTGTCATTCGTCTAATTGTCGCATAGCGCACGCGAAAGAACTCATCCAGATTGTTGGAAAAAATCCCAATAAATCTAAGTCTTTCTAATAGCGGTACAGTTGAGTCAGCTGCTTCTTGCAGTACTCTTTCATTAAAAGACAACCAACTTTTCTCTCTATCTACGTAATGGTATTTAGGCGTATTTGTGTTCATTATTTTTTAAATCTCTTGGGAATATGGTTAATTGAATCTTCCCTTTGCAAATATCCTCCCAATTATCTATGCTAAATTTCATAATGACAGACCCTGAAGTTGGAATATTCTCGAAAGATTCGTTACCAAATTTATTAACAAAATTTGTTATAGCGTCATTATGCCCAAAAAGAATTAGAGTATTATGTTCATTTTTGCATTTTTTTATGACTTTCAAAAGATCATACTCATCAAAAGTATAAAGCTCATCATTATAAACGATACAATCTAAGTTAATATCCATATTCTGACCAAAGATGATTGCAGTTTGTTTTGCGCGTACAGCTGTACTTGACCAAACAATGAATTTTTTTGGCAGATAAGACAATATTGCATTTGAAACTAAATGCGCATCTTTAATTCCGCGACGTGACAAAGGACGACTTTTGTCATCTGTTACTATATCCCAACAAGATTTAGCG
>NZ_WSPP01000198.1:0-1364 GCF_009767705.1 Myroides sp. LoEW2-1
CTTTTAGTAGTGCTTTGCTTTTACCAGACATAAGTATAGAAGCAATGTTAATAGCTATTCAACAAGAAATAGGAATAAGTAAAGCAGGAAGAATTTATCTTGATGAACAAGAATGTAATAGAAAAGATTTTCAAGAAATTATTGAAAGACTATCTATACATTTTCAAGTCTCAAAAATAAATATTGAATATAGATTAGAGAGTTTAAATCTCATTTATAGAGCTCCAAGAAGAATGCAAGAAGAAGATATAGATTCTAAGGAGTTCTTAAGACAATTATCTATAATGAGAGCTAAATCAGAAGATTATTAACCACCCTACTTATATAAATAGGGTGGCTTTTTTTAACTCAAAAACCATTGGTAATTATTATCACCATTGATTGCATTACAAATACCTTGATTAAACTCAAAGGCATTTAAATTTCTTTCTAGGAATGTATCTATATAGCTACTCTTATTAGCTTGTGTAAATAGATTGTACACATTCCATAGATTAATATTTCCACACTCATCTTTACAAAAGCTTTCATCTTGGTAATAATCCCTAGCTATTGTATTAAACTGCCCATCATTAAAAGTCATTTCAGGTAGTTCTAATCTTTGAGACTTAGGTAAATGATTATATAATCTTGATTTACCTATTAATTGAGCAAATTGATGCTCTGTTAAAGAGTAATTAGTAAAGTTTCTCATAAGCTCTAGGTGTTGCTCTGCTTTGTAATTCTGCATAACATCTAGAATCTTAGCATAAAGCTCTTCATAAGAACTAACTTTAATCTCAGATAAAAAACCATCTGTACTAACACAAAGATTACAGCATACAAGATTCTGAAAGCCTATAAAGAATTTGAATTTTTCAAAAGACTTCTTATTATACAGGTTTTCTTGGTTATAAGCTCTAACCCCTCCTAGGGTTAATGAGAGTGTATTACCTCCAATATTAGCAGTTATAGAGGGTATCTTTATAATAAAAGCCATTCTTTCAAAATACTGTGTTTTCTCATGCTCTAGAAGCTCTTTAGCACTTTTATGAATTGCATCAGGTGTTCTTCCTTTTATTTGATGAGATACTCTTATTTCAGGTATTTCAATAGTTTCTCCTGAATAGATTGAATATGCACATTCTTGTGCTATATCTATAAACTCTTGATGTGCAATAGTCTTTTCATTGTCTTTAGAAAACACAGGAATTATACAGTCCTGCTGAAGAGTTAGTAATTCTATCTCCTGTGTATTAGCCTCAATAAATGGTTTATGAGTGTATTTAGGAAGAACTACAGCAGGTGTTAAATTCTCTTCTACATCTAATATATTAGATAATTGATTAATATTAGAAATATTAAAATCTCTAATAAATGTATCT
>NZ_WSPP01000022.1:0-5837 GCF_009767705.1 Myroides sp. LoEW2-1
GAAAAACACTATCTATTTCCCTGCAAACTTATTTATTATATTTTTTTATTTAAAAAATCTCATAATCATAAAACAAATACTATTTTTATAAAACAAACAATACATTATTTAACAATATTCAATAAAATTAATCGCTTTTAATATAACAAAGAAAACTTTCTACTTAATAACAAAAAAACAGCTACTTCACTTACATGAAATAGCTGTTCAATAAAAAAATTATAAATATAATTTACACTATAGCCTAAAGTATTAATAAAGGAGCTACAAATCCGATAGATAGTCTTCCAGTATTGTAGTTTTCTAATCCTAATTGATCTTTTGCAAATCCTGAGTGTTTGTAGTAACGTCCAACATAAGAAACGAAGAATCTAATGTTGATATCTTTAAATGGGATGTACTGAAGCTCTGGAATAAAACCATAACTTGTGCGTAAGTGGTTTGTTCCACTTTGCTCAGGTGTTACATTTTTACCATAAGCATCACTTGTCATTAAAGTAAGTGATAAGTTAAGCTTAGGTGTAGCTAAGTATTCCATTTTAAGCCAGTTTTCCATATATGAAACATCTTGAGCAGTAGCTTGGTTATCACCTTGACTGTTTAACATCCCCGTTACAAGTCCTTTGCGATCAAGCCCCTCGTTACTGTATTTAAAATCATACATTAAGGTAAGTTTATTATCTTGGTATTTGTGACCAAGCGAATAATAATTCATTCCTTTTTTCTTAGCTTCTTGGAAATAACTATAACTGTAAATAGTCTCGAATTTACCATCGAAGAAACTACCTCTCCAGTTTGTAATATAAGCCATTGCAGTTTTTGATGTTTCTACTCCAACTGGCACAGTTCCTTTGTAAATGTCTTCAAAATCACTGTTACGCGCATTTAGAACTTGTACACCAAATGTGTGATTTGGATTTACTTTATGGGTAATACCAACCCCTGTTAAGAAGTTATCGGCATATTCCAAGATATCATTATATTCAACGATATCAATTGGATTCAAATCAAACTCGTATCCTCCCCAATCAGCACTCATTTTCCCTAAAGTAACTTGTGTATTTGGAGTCACATCTACCCCGATAAATGCAATATCAGTAGAACGAGCAAAATTATCGCGACTTCCTGGTTCTTTTGTTTTTGTATAACGATCTCTGAATCTAAAGAACACTTTCTCGTGTATCTTACCTTTAATTTCTAAACGACCTTGGTTATTATTAAATTTAGACTCGGTGTGATTACCGTCTAAAAATTGATTATCCAACCCAAAACGCATATTAAAGATTACATCAACGTTTTTCAATAAGTTTTGCTTCTCTGTTGGAATAATAGGTTTAGAGATAGAATCATTGCCAGATTGTTTCTCTAAGGCTTGACCAAACACAACGGCTTGCCCCATTAATGCCATTAATAATAATAATTTTTTCATGATATGATTATTTTTCAACTTTATATTACAATGGAACCTATCAAGAAACCGGCGGCGATCGCAACGATAATGGCTACTAAACCAGGTACCATAAAACTGTGATTAATTACAAACTTTCCAATCTTTGTACTTCCCGTGCGGTCAAAGTTGATTGCCGCTAATAGCGTTGGATATCCCGGTAAAACGAAATCAGCGTTTACAGCAGGGAAAATAGCAATCAAAGCAGGGTTAGACAATCCTAAAGCCATACCCAAAGGCATCATGGTTTTAGTAGTAGCAGCTTGGCTAAACATCAATGCACCTAATACAAATACAGCGATGGCAAAAGTCCAAGGATACATCGTTACAATCTCTTCCAAATAACCTTGAATCTCAACATAGTTGTGACTCATAAAAGTAGCACTCATCCAAACCACACCGAAAACAGAAACAACGGCTGTGGCCATAGAGCTAAACAAACTTACTTGTGTTACTTTAACAGCACTTGTTTTAGTCAACAAAAGCATTGCTGCAGAAGCCGTTAAAGTTACCATACAAATAATAGCAACCATTTGCATCTCACCTGTAGCTTTCATTACCAAGCTTGCCTCACCTGGGGCAAACGTAGGTAGTATTCCAGGAAAAGCTCCTGCTAGTACAATTAAAAGAACTGCAATTGAAAAGATAATAACAGATAGTTTCGCACCTTTTTGTATTTCTTTTGGTTTACCATTCTCAGTAGAGTCCAAACTCGCCGCGAAAGCAGGGTCTTTCATCTTTTCAAGAAAGATTGGATCATCGTTTAGTTCTTTACCTTTTTTCAAAACGGCTAAACAAGAAACAAAGATTCCAATGATACAAGCAGGAATACAAATTTTCATTATATCAATTAAAGCTCCTTGGTAATTCAATATAGTCGCTCCAGCGAAAGCCGCAGTAGCAGCACTCATCGGACTTCCAGTAATTGCTAAGTGAGAGGCAATAACAGAAACACTAAGTGGTCTCTCTGGTCTAATTCTCTTTTTAGCGGCTACCTCTGATATAATGGGTAAAAGCGAATATAACAAGTGAGCTGTTCCTGCAAACAAGCAGAAAAAATACACTGTAAATGGAGCGATAAATACTATTTTAGAAGGATTGCTTCGAATTACTTTCTCAGCCAGATATACAAGATAATCTAATCCTCCACAAGCTTGCAGAGTTGCGGCTGTTGTAACAATAGCCATAATCACAAGCATCACGTCAATAGGTGGATCTCCTGGGCGCATATCAAAGAAGAATACAAAAATGATAAGCCCTACCATTCCCATCACACCTAATCCTATTCCTTTCATCTGAGAGCCAATTAATATCATGGCTATCAATATAATAAACTGTATTAACAACATATTGTGTCAGTTTAATTTCACTTAAATAAGGGCATAAAAAAAGGAGCATGCCTTCTCTTAAGAGATACATTTGTTGCTCCTTTTTCAATATTTTAAAGAATACTATAAACCTCTTATTTATAAAAGTGAGTAAAAGAAGTAGTTATAGTAATACCCTGATTTTATTAGTATTTAAAGAAAATATCTTGAATTGCGTTAGCATCTTTTGTTCTTGTCAAAGCAAGCATTAAAAGAATACGCGCTTTTTGTGGATTCAAATCATCAGCTACAACAAATCCTAAAGCTTGGTCGTCTACCTCATTGAATAAAGTAACGCGTCCTGCACCAGCTCTTGCTGCTCTACATACTGCGATTCCTGATTTTGCCGCTGCTTCTAATTCAGCTCCCACTTGAGCGTTGAAGTTACCATTACCCATACCAGCGTAAACAATACCATCTACTTTAGCATCGCGTACTGCTTTTACAGTTATTGCACTTGCATCAGCATAACCATAGATAATCTCTACTTGAGGTAATTTTTTCAATCCTTTGATGTTGAATTTAGGCGCTGAAGAGCGAAGTGATTTGTAGTAATAGCTTACTTTACCATCATAGATTAAACCAATTGGTCCAAAGTTTCTTGATTGGAAAGTAGCAATATTAGTAGTAATTGTTTTAGTCACATCTCTAGCTGCAAATACAGCTTCATTCATTGCTGTAACCACACCAATACCTTGACTATTTGGAGATGCTGCAACCATTACTGCATCAAGTAAGTTTCTATTTCCATCTTGACTCATTGCAGTTGATGGACGCATAGCCCCAACAAGAACAACAGGTTTATCTGAATGAACAGTTAATTCTAAGAAATAAGCAGTTTCCTCTTGAGTATCTGTACCGTGAGTAATTACCACACCATCAGCTTCATTGTTGTCAAATATCTCATTGATACGCTCACTTAGTTTTAACCAAGTTTCGATATTCATATCTTGACTACCAATTTGAGCGATTTGCTCTCCTTTTACTTTTGCCAAGTCGTGAATTTGAGGAACGGCATTTAACAAATCATCTACTGGTACTTTACCAGCTGTATAAGCAGCTTTAGTAGAAGATTCTCCAGAACCAGCGATTGTTCCACCAGTTGCTAAAATAATTACTCTTGATTGTGGGGCATCTGCAGATTGAGTTGCCTTAGTTTGTGCTTGTATTTGGAAAGTAAACATTACTCCAAACACGATTGCTAATACCTTTTTCATGTTTTAAAGACTATTAAGAGTTTATTAATTTCGGATGTATTAAATTTTCTAATGAATAAATCTCATCCCATTTTTCTTGTGTAATTAACTTGCGCTCTACCACTACGATTTCATGGATATTCTTACCAGAAAGCAATGCTTCACCTGCTACACTCGCACAAATTTCATACCCTAAGATAGGATTTAATTGTGTAACTATCCCTATACTACCCATAACTAAATTCGCACAATGTGCTTCATTAGCCGTAATTCCTACGATACACTTGTCAACTAAAGTTTCCAAAGCATTTTTCAAATATTCCAACGAAGTAAACAGTGCGAAACCGATTACTGGTTCCATTACATTTAGTTGTAATTGTCCAGCTTCAGAGGCCATAGTCACAGTTAAATCTTGACCTATTACATAAAAACAAGTTTGGTTTACCACCTCTGGAATAACAGGGTTTACTTTACCAGGCATAATAGAAGATCCTGGTTGACGTGCTGGTAAATTAATCTCATTTAGTCCTGTACGAGGTCCTGAACTCAATAAACGTAAATCATTACAAATTTTAGAAATCTTAACTGCTGCTCTTTTTAAAGTTCCCATGATTTGAACATACGCACCAGTATCACTTGTTGCTTCAATCAAGTCAGGTGAAAGCGTTAAAGCAAGTCCTGTCTCTTTTGCCAAGTATTTCACACATAATTCTGGATAAGCTTCCGGGGCATTTACTTTTGTACCAATTGCTGTAGCTCCCATATTAACTTCCAAGATTAAACTTTGTGCTTCTTTTAATCTAAGGTAATCCTCACCAACTGTTGTTGCAAAAGCATTAAACTCTTGACCTAAAGTCATTGGAACAGCATCTTGTAATTGTGTACGTCCCATTTTCAATACCTTGTCAAACTCCTTACCTTTAGCTGCAAAAGCCTTTTGTACTTTTTGCATAGATCCACAAAAAGACTCTATTTTTAAATATAGTGCAATTCTAAAAGCAGTTGGATATGCATCGTTGGTTGATTGTGAACAATTCACGTGATTGTTTGGATGTACAAACTCATACTCTCCTTTTTTATGACCTAAATGCTCAAGGGCGATATTGGCAATTACCTCATTTGCATTCATGTTAACAGAGGTACCTGCTCCACCTTGAATCAAATCACTTACAAACTGATCGTCGTATTTTCCCGATACAACCTGATCACATGCAAAACAAATAGCATCTGCGATTTCAGGCTTCAATACCCCACAATCCTTATTTGCTAATGCTGCAGCTTTTTTTACCCATCCAAGAGCCTTAATAAGGTCTCTTTCTTTAACAAGGGTAATTCCTGTTATATTAAAATTTTCAATAGCTCTATAGGTTTGTACCCCATAATATTTGTCGTTAGGAATATCTAATTCTCCTAAGAAATCATGCTCTCTTCTAGTATCTTTCATATTATACTATTTTGAAGTTATTTATTAAAAATTATAAAAAACATATTAGATAACTATTTTATATTGATCGATAAGTTACTTTACATTTAAAAGCTTCTAATCAAGTAGCTATAAAAAAATCAAATAATGTATTTTGATATAGTACTTACAAAAACAGTTCCAAAATCTTTTATTGATTCAAAGGTAAAACATATTGAAAATTAAAAATATGGTAATTTATCATGTTTTTATTAGATATAATTTCATAATTTATAAAAGAAGGTTTGCAAAAATATAAATAAAAAAAGTTAAGTATCTTCAAAAACAACAGTAAAACGATTCATATTTTGATACAAATTTTAAATTATAAAATACAAATCTCAATAAAGTAGGTAGATTATTAT
>NZ_WSPP01000199.1:0-1378 GCF_009767705.1 Myroides sp. LoEW2-1
ATATACAAGTATGAGCAATAAGACAGAATAAAAACACATATAAGTAGATACAATGAAACACCCCTTTAGTACTATTAATTACGAACAAGTGTTAAAGAAAACTTAAGCCACTTTCACAACACACAAAAGACACCTATTATGACAAACACAAGACAAAAAATTCAAATTCAATCTAGTTTGATTGAATTGAAAAATTCACCAAATGAAGACTTTAAAATTTACACACAAGAAGAAGGAAAGAAATTATTCATTCCTTACAATAAAAAGTCTTACTACAAAGTTTCTTACTTAAAAAGCAAGAGTAAATTTTTTAGTGGAACAAAGGTAATTGAATTAGAAGGTCCAACTTTATTCTTTTCAAACCCTTTATCTCCTTATACATTTGAACCTATATCTGAAAATCCAGAAGGTTACTTCTGTTTATTTAGCAATAATTTCTTAGGTTTCAAAAGTAACTTAATGAAATCGATTTTATTTCACCTTGAGGAGAACCCTGTTTTTAGTCTAACCCCATCTCAGGATGAATTAATTTCTTTTATCTTCAAAAAGATGAAAGAAGAAGCGTCACAATCTTACGCACAGAAAATAGAATTATTAAGAAACTACATTGAGATTATTATTCACCAAAGTAATAAACTAAATGTTGCTTATAAAGTAGAGCATAAAAAGAATGCGCCACAACGTTTGTGCTCACAGTTTTTGGAATTATTAGAGAAACAGTTCCCTGTGACATCTATTCAAAATGTCTTAGAATTAAAGACTCCTAATGATTTCGCAACAAAACTAAGTGTACATACAAATCACTTGAATCACACAATTAATAAGATATTAGGTAAATCTACTTCAACATGTATACAAGAAAGAATACTTGTTGAAGCTAAAAAACTACTAAGTACAACAGACTGGAGTGTGTCAGAGATAGCTTATACATTAGGCTTTGAATATCCAACATATTTCTCTAGTTTCTTTAAAAAAGCAACTAAAATGAGTCCAAACGTATTTAGGAAAAACTAATAAACACATAAATTCATTTGAAATTTATAAGTTTATGTGAGATAAAAATCTTATTTTTACAACAGAAAAAAACATTTTCACTTAAATTACTTCATGTATAATTATTGCTCTTTCTTCAAGCAATTAAAATAACTGAAGAAACAGTAGCCCTAATCTTTTTTTATTGCATAGCAGCCACCTTTTTAAGGTGGCTGCTTTCATTTTGAATCTCTATCTCAGTTGTAGAAAAATTTAGAACAAGTTAAATTTCTAAATAATCATAAAGTTTTAATTGACAATATAAATAGTCAAGCCTTTTCAGTTTACTTGAACAGATGTCCTATTACGATATCTAATCTTATTTCCTTAACTACTGTTACAATAC
>NZ_WSPP01000200.1:0-34133 GCF_009767705.1 Myroides sp. LoEW2-1
ATTACAACAGGGGGTTCTGTTTTAAAAATCATCATATATATACTCGTATCCTACTAAAGTGGGAGGATATTCTATGTACTAAATTTATTTAGGACGCTATTGGATATTTACCTTTATTGTGAAATTATATTTCAATGGTTGTGAGATTGTTATGTTTTTTATTGAGTTTATATAAGTTTCTGCTTGCTTTATACTTTGTTTTAAAAACTAAGCTGTAGTGCTGTTTTAGAATAATAGCGATTGTAGACAGTGTAGGAAAAGATAGCAGTAAATAGCATTGTCATTTGTAGTACACATTAGTAACTTCAAGTGTGATGGTAGGTTGACATGATCTATGTCTTTGTTTATTACACTCTTAACAATAGAGTAAAAAGAGTATTCCTATAAATAAATTTCATTTTAGTTGTAACATTCTTTGCAAGATGACGACATATCTTATTAAATAACCTAATTTCAAAAATATTATATAATGAAAAAATCCTTATTGATTTTTAGTGCATTGCTATTAGGAGTTAATGCTTCTGCTCAAAAAGTTGAGTTTGAAGAGTACACTTTAGACAATGGACTACACGTTATTCTACATCAAGACAAATCTGCACCAGTCGTTGTTACTTCTGTATTGTATCACGTTGGAGCAAAAGATGAGAATCCTGAAAGAACTGGTTTTGCTCACTTTTTTGAGCATTTGCTTTTTGAAGGGACAAAAAATATTGAACGTGGTGATTGGTTCAAGATTGTTACAGCTAACGGAGGACAAAATAACGCTTATACTTCTGATGATAAGACATATTATTACGAAGTTTTCCCTTCAAATAACTTAGAATTAGGACTATGGATGGAGTCAGAGCGTTTGTTACACCCTGTAATTAACCAAGTAGGGGTGAATACGCAAAATGAAGTTGTGAAGGAAGAAAAAAGATTGCGTATGGATAATCAACCTTACGGGCAATTGTTCGGTCAGGTAAAGAAAAACTTGTTTAAAAAGCACCCTTATCGCTGGGAGACTATTGGATCTATGGAGCACCTGGATGCGGCTACTTTAGATGAGTTTTTAGATTTTAACCATAAGTATTATGTGCCTAATAATGCTGTATTAGTTGTTGCTGGTGACATTGAGATTGATCAGGCTAAGGCTTGGATACAACAGTATTTTGGTGTGATACCAAGAGGAAAAGAGGTTGTTAGGAATTTTGAGAAGGAAGATCCAATCACTACTGAAATTAGAGCGGAGTATCAAGATCCGAATATTCAGATACCAATGTTGGTTCAAGCGTATCGTACACCTTCAATGAAAACTCGCGATGCAAGAGTTTTGGATATGATTTCGGCTGTTCTATCTGGAGGAAAGAGCTCTCGATTATACAAAAAAATTGTTGATGAAAAGAAAATGGCTTTGGAGTTAGCTTCTTTTAGTTTTAGTCAAGAGGATTATGGTATTTATTTTATTTATGGATTGCCAATGCAAGGCTTTACACTTCAAGATCTTGTAAAGGAAATCGATGAGGAGATTGTGAAGTTGCAGACTGAGTTGATTTCAGAAAAAGATTATCAAAAACTACAAAACATCTTTGAAAAGAGATATGTTGATTCAAATTCTGATATTGAAGATTTAGCTGATAATCTTGCGACATATTATAAACTTTATGGAGATGTAAACTTGATCAATACTAATATCGATATTTATCGCAGTATTACGAGAGAGGAAATAAGAGAGGTTGCTAAGAAGTATTTGAACACAAATCAACGCCTTATTTTAGATTATATTCCTGAAAAAAATGCTAACAACTAAATAATAGATTCTAATGAAAAAAGTATATATATATGCAGCTTCTCTTGCTCTTGCTTTAACAGCAGTTCAGGGAGTCGCACAAGATAGAAAACAACCTGCTCCTGGACCAGCTCCAACAATAAATATTAGCGAACCAACTTCTTTTGTGTTAAAGAATGGGCTTAAGGTTTTGATTGTAAAGAACAATAAATTACCTCAAGTTTCTTATACTTTGACAATTGATAACCCTTTGGTTTTCGAAGGGGATAAAGCAGGGGTTTCTTCGTTAGTGTCTGGGATGATGGGGACAGAAACAAAGAATAAAAAGAAAGATGTTTTCAATGAAGAAATTGATTTTTTAGGTGCATCTATACGCTTTAGCAGTAGCGGGGCTTATGCAAGTGGTTTATCCAAGTATAATGCTGAAGTATTAGAACTTATGGCTGAAGGAGCTTTGAATTCCGTTTTTACCCAAGAGGAGTTTGACAAAACTAAAGCTCAAGCAATCGAAGCTCTTAAGATCAATGAAAAAAGTGTGACTGAAGTTGCTGCAAAATTAGAAGATGCTTTGCTATATGGAAAGGATAATGCAGCAGGGGAGTTTGAAACTTTACAGACAATTGAATCTGTGACATTAAAGGATGTACAAGAATATTATGTGAAACACTTCAATCCTAATAATGCTTATTTAGTTGTTGTAGGTGATGTGGATTACAAATCGACTGAAAAGTTAGTTACCAAATTGTTTGGCAAATGGAAAAAGTCGAATGCTACTTATCAAAGTAATACTGTGAAGGGTAATGTAGCTAAAACACAAATTGACTTTATCGATATGCCTAATGCTGTTCAATCTGAGATTGCTTTGGTAAATGAGGTTGAATTAAAGATGAATGACAAAGACTTTTTTGCTGCTCTGATTGCAAGTCAAATACTTGGAGGAGGGGGAGAAGGACGTCTTTTCTTAAACTTGCGTGAAGCACATGGATGGACATACGGAGCTTATTCTATGGTATCGACAAGTCGTAAATACCCTGGTAAATTTAAAGCAACTGCATCTGTTCGAAATGTTGTGACGGATAGTGCTGTAACTGAGTTTATCAAAGAAATTGACTTAATGCGCACCACATTAGTTAAGCCGGAGGAATTAAAGAATGCTAAAGCTAAATATGTAGGTAGTTTTGTCATGAGTATTCAAAAACCAGAGACAGTTGCAAGGTTTGCTCTTAATAAAGAGTTGCACAAGCTACCGAAGGATTTCTACGAAAACTATATTAAGAATGTAAATGCTGTGACAGCTGAAGATGTACAGCGCGTAGCAAAGAAGTATTTCTTGAAAGACAATCAAAGAATTGTTATTGTAGGGAAAGGTGCAGATGTAGTTAAGGGATTAGAGAACTTAGGACTGCCAATTAATTATTACAATACGTTTGGTGATTTAATTGATAAACCTGTTTTTGAAAAAGCTATTCCTGCAGGAGTTACTGTGGAGTCAACTGTAGATAAGTATATTGCAGCTATTGGTGGTGAAAAGCAAGTCAATGCAGTGAAATCTATCTTAATGAAGAGTAGTGCAGCTGTTCAAGGTATGAACTTGGAAGTTACTCTTAAGTTAAAGGATGGTTATTTGTACAGTGAACAAAAGATCAGTGGTGGACCTGTTGTAGGCAAACAGATTTTAACTCCTAAAGGGGGGTATGTAATTGCACAAGGACAAAAGATGGAAATGGAAGGTGAAGAGTTGAAGAAATTGAGAGATGAGGCTGTTCTTTTTCCTGAGTTAGAGTGGAAGAAAGGGAAGTCTGTTTCATTGGTAGGAGTAGAGAGTATTGATGGGAAAGATGCTATAGGTATTCAGGATGGCGACACGGTGTATTATTACGATTTAGCTTCAGGATTAAAGGTGTCAACCATAGCAACAAAATCTTTTGGAGAGCAATCTATGCAAGAAATTACTACTTACAAAGACTACAAGGAAGTGAAAGGAGTTAAATTTCCATTCACTCAAATTATCAATGTAGGAATGGAAATGGAAGTGAAGGTTACGGAATTGAAAGTTAACGAAGGCGTATCTGATGCGGATTTCAAATAATTGATTATCTACATCATTAGAATAAAAAAGCAATCATTTTATGGTTGCTTTTTTTGTACCTTTGTGTTTAGATTAATATAAAGAATAATTACGGTATGAGATTTTATAAGTTAGCAGTAATTGCTTTGATTGGAGGATTTGTTTTTATGAGTTGTAATGACAAAAAAGCAGACAAGGGAGTTGAGAATAAAGCAGAGATAGAAACAGTTTCAAATGATGCTAAAGAAGTTACAGGTACTGTTGAAACAGCTACTTTTCAAGTTGATGGTATGACTTGTGAGATTGGATGTGCTAAATTAATTGAAGGAAAATTAGCTGGATTAAATGGTGTTAAAGTAGCAAAAGTTGATTTTGAGACTAAAACAGCTACGGTTGAGTTTGACGATGCAAAACAGAATGTTGAATCTTTGATAGCTACTGTTGAGAAGATAGCAAACGGTATCTACAAAGTTGAGAATATGAATGTAGGTAGCATAAAATAATTAGCGTATAGATTTACACGACTAAGTTGTGTATTTTATTCATAATGGGTAAAAACGAAGGTACAAGGTGCTTTCGTTTTTTTTTGTTTTAGGCGGTCTTGAATTGATATAAAACGGTCAGTAATAAATTTATAGATTGGGTCTAATTGTGTTTTACTTTTGAGATTGAAGTTATTTGAGTTGGAAGTCATTCTTGAGTTAATCCTATTTGATCTGGATTCGATTGTAGCCAGCAGCTTGCGATTTCCACTTACCTATTAGTGATTTACCTACCGCTTTGTAGTGAGATGCAAGGGCATTGCTTGGGGGGTTCTTGCACCTTTCTTCGACAAAAGTACGCTCTGGGCAAGAAAACCCATAGAAAAGTGCTACCAAACCCCAAGAAAGTGCAAGCTAACCCCTCGTATAAAACTTGCTAATTCGCTTTTTAAAATTCGTCAACTTTATCTTTGATTTTGGTGATTTCGTTCATAGACAGGATTGGGCCTGTCTTTTAAAATGGCTGAATGCTGATCAATTGATCACATAAGGTTATCATCTATTTTTACTTCTTGTATGAAGTCACCTTGTTTGCTTTACTAAGGAATATTTTTGAGCACTCATTATTCACACTGTTATCTTCTTTTAAGCTCGTTCAATCCCATTGTTGCAATTGTCAATTTGCTGTATTACACTTTGATTTGTTTGTTGTATAGTAGCGAACTTGTTTAGCTCATTTTCAACCTTAGATTGGGTGGAGTAGGAGAATCGTGGAGTTGATTATGTGGTAAGGGAAGAATTGGTTGTCCTTCGATCATTGATCTTATCTTGTATGTTGTGAATTGTTTGTACACAAAAATAGTTGTGAGACGTTTTTTAACCTTTTTGATATACAGGTAATTATGCAGGTATGTCGGTTTTGTTGTTGTTTGGCTTTGAACTATGGATAGATTGTTTGCTGATTTCAGTTCTTAATACTGCCAAAGAAGTATGAGCGAAAGTGTAGTTCGACAGTAAAAGGATAGTGGAGTAAGTAGAAGTATTATCAAAGAAGGGCGATGCCGTAAAGGTGCTTTTGGTGGTATTAGGGGCTCTAACGTGCAGGGTATAGTATAATTGAGCAGGAGTGTATAGAAGATTGAATATAGGCTGTATTATTGATTAGGTGAGTTATGGTAGAAAAAGACAAAGGAATGATTGTATCTTAATCATTCCTTTGTTTTACATATTTATTTCGTTAGGACCACATCTGATTGTAAAGTCTGTGATTTCATCTTTTCTCCACTTTAGCGTTTCTATAATGTGTTGCATATCACTTCTTATATACTCTTTAGCTGGATAGATAGAGTCATAGTTTGGAGTTGCGTAAAAATAAAGAGATGCTGTCAGAAAGTTTTTAACGCTATCTGTTACATAGAATTGTACGTTAGTAGCGGCATCACCTTGAAGTGAATAGAACATCCCATATACTTTGTCATTAGGATTGATATAGGGTTGTTCAATGATGTCATCCGCTTTGATAAAGTGCTCATAAGTAAGTTTTTGAGCATCTTTAAATAGCTTGTCTAAATTCTTGTCTATCCTCTTGTAATTTAAGTAAATCGTAGCTTTCATTTGCGGATAGTGAATCTCAATAGCATCTGCTTTTACTTCTTTGACGGAGGCAATCTTGTTTTTGTCAAACGAGAATGATCTGGTTTGACTCTCAAATGTCGAGTACTCTTGTACTGGATATTCTAAGGCTAAGAATGCTTTTGGTTTAGGTAATGATTCATTTTTACAAGAAAGGAGTAAACCACTTGTAAATAAGAGTATTGTAAATAGTAAGGTTCGTATCTTTTGCATTAATAAATCATTTTGTATTTAGAACGGCAAATCGTCATCATTATTTTCTTTAGGTATAACGAAGTTATTGACGTCTTCTTTTTTCTGTTGATCAAACGCAGATTGATTGTCTTTGTGATCTGCATTTCTCTTTACATCTAAAAAAGTAAATTCAGTAGCCATAATCTCTACTGTTTGTTTAGATGTTCCATCATCTGAAGTCCACTGCCTTGTTCTAATGCGACCTTCTATATAGATTCGATCTCCTTTCGATAGGTATTTTTCGCATACTTCTGCAGCTTTATTTCGAACTACAATATTGTGCCATTCTGTTGAAGTGATCTTCTCGTTTGTTGTTTTATTGATGTAAACCTCATTTGTAGCCAAAGGGAATCTACCTATACAATTGCCATTTTCGAAATAATGTATTTTCACATCGTCTCCAAGGTGGCCAATTAAAATAACTTTGTTTAATGTACCGTTCATATTATGGCTATTTTACTTTGTGTTTATAGAGTTAATAAAGTTATGAATTACGATTGGAAAACCAAATTTATTTAATTGGCTCCATGATACTATTTCATAATTTTCGTTTCGTGCTAATTTTTCACATTTTATCATCCAAAAGTGTATGTGTAGTTTTTGGTGTGACAGAATGTGAATAACATAATCAGTATTTAGTTGTACAATGTCTTTGACAGGCTGGTTTTTGAAGTCTTCTGTGAGTATTTGTTGTACGTTGATATCACTTTGTTCAAAGCGATCGATTAATGGAAACTGATACAGTTTTTGCCATATATCTTTTTTTGTTCTCTGTTGGATATATGTATTCTGGTCATTATCAACGAATATTAAGAAATCTAAGTATCTTTTCTTTACTTTTGTCTTTGCAAGTTTTACAGGTAATTTGTCAACTTGATTGGTATTGTAGGCAACGCAATCTTGAATAAATGGGCATTGTGGGCATTGAGGTGATTTAGGTGTACATTGTATGGCACCAAAATCCATGATGGCTTGATTAAAGGTCGCAGGCTGTTCATGAGAGATTAGTTCTTGTGCTTTGGCTTGAAACTCTTTTTTGGTTGTAGCCGTTGATATATCTGAGGTTATACCATAAATTCGCGATAGTACTCGAAAGACATTCCCGTCGACTACAGGTACGATTTCTCCGTATGCAATAGACGCAATAGCTGCAGCGGTGTATTCACCGACTCCTTTAAGCTTGAGTAGGTCTTTGTAGTTGTTTGGAAATACGCCATTGAGTTCATGTGTTATTGTTTTTGCTGTAAAATGAAGATTTCGTGCACGGCTATAGTAACCTAAACCTTGCCATAATCTCATAACTTCGTCTTCATGGGCGTTGGCAAGATCTTGTACTGTTGGATAGTTGGTCAAAAAAGCCTCAAAATAGGGTAATCCTTGAGCAACTCGTGTTTGTTGAAGAATAATTTCTGATAGCCAAATTGCGTAAGGGTTCTTTGTTTCTCGCCATGGTAAATGGCGTTTATTTTGTAAATACCAAGTAATGAGTTTGTTATGGAAAAGCATTTTAAAAAGTCTTAAATGCAAACTTAAAACTTTATATAATTAAATTTTAATCGATTAAGGTTGAATTATTGGATTATAAATTAATATATTTGCACACTCTAAAAATTTCGGACAACAACAAAATAATTTATATCTAAAAATGACGAAAGCAGACATTGTAGCTAAAATTTCAGAGAAATTAGGGCTTGAGAAAGGTGACGTACAGGCGACAGTTGAATCTTTTATGGATGAAGTAAAGGCGTCGTTAGAGACAGGTGAAAACGTGTATCTAAGAGGTTTTGGAAGTTTTATCATCAAAACAAGAGCTGAGAAAACAGGAAGAAACATTTCTAAAAACACTACAATTAGAATTCCTGCTCATAACATCCCAGCGTTCAAACCTGCTAAGGTGTTTGTAGAAGGCGTTAAGTCAAACACAGAAGTTAAAGTAAAATAATTTATTAATCTCTAAATTACACACATTATGCCAAGTGGTAAAAAAAGAAAAAGACATAAGGTAGCGACTCACAAACGTAAAAAAAGAGCGAGAGCTAACCGTCACAAAAAGAAAAAGTAGTTTAAAACTACTTTTTTCTTTTACTGAAAGAAAAAACAAAAAAGACTTATCTCTTGGAGGGGTAGGTCTTTCGGGTTATATACCTACTATTGTTGTTTAATCCATCTATACAAACTCCTTTTGGTTTGAATAAACTGTTAATGAATGAGTATGGATATAAATGTACAGTATGAATAAAGAGCTAATTATTAGGTCGAATTCTGATACAGTAGATTTTGCCTTATTAAAAGATGGAAAACTTATAGAATTACACAGAGAACGTGAACAAACAGAAGATACTGGATTTCAAGTAGGCGATATTTTTATTGCTAAGATCAGAAAACCAGTGGCTGGATTAAATGCCGCTTTTGTTCATGTGGGATTTGAGAAAGATGCGTTTTTGCATTACCACGATTTGGGACCAAATCTCAAGACTCTGTTGAAATTTACTAAACTTGTAAGCGGAGGTAAATTAAAAGAATTTTCTTTAAAGAATATTCCTTTTGAAGAGGAGATTGATAAGGACGGTGTTATCACTGATGTGTTAAGTGCTAATCAATCTTTGTTGGTTCAGATTGTTAAAGAACCTATCTCGACAAAAGGACCACGCATTAGTTCTGAGTTGTCAATCGCAGGGCGATATGTTGTTCTGGTTCCCTTTTCTAATAGAGTGTCGATCTCTCAAAAGATCGAATCTAAGGAAGAAAAGGAACGATTAAAGAAAATGGTACTTACAATAAAGCCAAAAGGCTTTGGAGTTATAGTACGCACAGTTGCTGAAGGTATGTCCGTTTCTGATATCGAAAGAGATTTAGAAAATTTAATGGACAAGTGGAATGCAATGTGCAAAAAGTTAACTACAGCTCATCATCCTTCTAAAGTGTTAGGAGAAGTGAACAAAGCATCTTCTATACTGAGAGATGTATTTAATGATACTTTTACGGGTATTATTACAGATGATGAGGATATGTACTTTCACACGAAGGACTATTTGCAAGAGATTGCTCCTTCTAAAGTTTCCATAGTGAAACACTATCAGTCAAGAGAGGTACCTATTTTTGAAAAATACAGTATTGAACGTCAAATCAAAACTTCTTTTGGTAAGACTGTTTCTATGAGTAAGGGAGCTTACTTAATTATAGAACATACTGAGGCACTTCACGTGATTGATGTCAATAGTGGAAATAGGTCTAACAAAGCTCAATCTCAAGAAGACACTGCTCTTGAAGTGAATTTGATTGCCGCTGCAGAAATTGCAAGACAATTGAGATTACGAGATATGGGTGGAATTATCGTAGTGGATTTTATTGATATGGGGAACCCAGAGAATAGAAAGACATTATATGATTTCTTAAAAGAGGAAATGAGTGATGACAAGGCCAAACACAAAATCTTGCCGCCGAGTAAATTTGGTTTAATTCAGATTACAAGGCAAAGGGTTAGACCTGAAGTAAGTATCGAAACAAGAGAAGAAGACCCTAATGAACATGGGGAAATTGAAGCTCCTATCCTTGTTATCGATAAAATCAAGGCTGACTTGGAAAGCATTGTTTTAAGAGATAAATCAACTAAGATTATCTTGAATACTCATCCATTCGTGGCTGCGTATTTGAAAAATGGTTTTCCATCTATTCGCTTTAAGTGGTGGATGGAAATGAAAAAGTGGGTAAAGATTGTCCCACGCGACGCTTACACGTATTTAGAATACCATTTCTTTGATGATAAAGGTAACAATCTATCAGAATAAATAAAAACCTGCTAATGAGTTAGCAGGTTTTTTTTATTCTGTTAAACTGTTGAAGTCTATTGTGAATTTAGTTATCAGAGCTAAGAGCTATTTCAATTTCAATAGTCTTGCTTGCCCCTAAAGAATTGACTATAGTCAAGTAATGTTTTCCTGGAGTGGTTTGGATAGGCATCTCGTGAAAGATTGTTGTTGACCCTATGTATTCTTCATTTAAGTACCAATAGATATTTCTGTCAGTTGTGTTTACAGCAGCTTTAGCTATTAGAGGCTGTAACTCTGATAGGAAGTTCTTTGTTAGATAAATTACATCTCCGTGTTTTGGATAAATAAATTCAATTGTGTTCTTTTCACCGCTTTGATCACAGTCCTCTCTAAAAGGAGGAGGGTCTTTGTAATCACTATGGTAATTCTTATAATAGTATGACATAATTGGCGGTAAAACAAACCACGGTTTGCTCACGATATTTGTGATTAGTTCACATTGGCTATTCACTTGATATTGCTCTGTAACATCAAGGTGTAGCAATGTGTGGTACGGGCATATTTCTACCTTCTTCTCTCGATAGGGAATGAGTTGTTTTATAGCCTTGCAATTTGGACCTGCTGTATAACCGGAAATCTCACAGACATCTTCTTCTTCTAAATCATCCAGAGGTGTGTCAAACCAAGTCGCCTTAGGAAGTAACTTGAATAGGTCGAAAAGAATGGGCCCTGCCATTCTCACTCCACTGATAGATGGCCTTCCTTCCCCTGTAGCATTACCAACCCATACACCTACGATGTATTTTTTATTCAGACCCACTGCCCAAGCATCTCTTCCTCCAAAACTTGTTCCGGTTTTCCAAGCAACTTTAACGGCAGAGTCGTAATGTTTCCACGCTTCATCACCTTCGGGTCTATTAACGAGAGTTAATGCTTTAAAAGTGCTGTAAATAGCTCCTGCGCCTATTGTAGCTGATTCTTTTCTTTCTTTTCCAAAGTCGAGTTTCATTTCGTCTTTATCCCATTGAAGTTCTTGAATCTCATTTTCTCTATATTTACCCTGGTGACTGTTGAAGTAGTTTAATGTTGAGGCCATACCCGCGTATGCTCGGGTTATTTCCCAAAGACTGCTTTCTGCACCTCCAAGTATGAGAGATAGCCCATAGTGATTAGGGTGTTTGTTTATACTTTTGAAACCGAAAGACTGCAATTGGTCGTGAAATTTGTAAACGCTGTATTTCTGTAACATTAGCACAAAGGGAATATTCAATGATCTGAATAATGCTTGATCGGCAGGTACACCTCCTTCGTATGTGTTGCTATAATTTTTTGGCTTATAACCTGATATGACGATTGGGATATCTTGGATGAGCATTTTGGGTAATATTTCAGCTTCATCTAACATTGCTCCTGATAAGAAAGGCTTAAGTATACTTCCTGTACTTCTTTGTGCTCTAATGATATCTACGTCTTTCTTGTTTTGAAAGGTAGTAGGAGAATTACCAATATAGGAGACTATTTGACGTGTGTCTACATCAATAATGATTGCTGCGATATTGTGTATTTCAGATTGTTTATAATTGTGATAATAGCTCGCAATAATTTCATTAGCCCTTACTTGAATGTCGTAGTTGATCGTTGTTTTAGTCAGTTTTTCTTTCTTAGTTTTAGTAACTAATTGCAAAAGATGCGGTGCAATTTGTGGTAGATCATGAGGCTTTTGAGGTAGTTGTTCTATTAAGGCCAGCTCATAGGTGGTCTTGTCTATGATTTTATTGTCATAGATTTTTTTAAGTAAAGCATTTCTTTTTCGCAATAGTATATCTTGATTCTTGCCTGGGTAAATTAATCTCGGAGCATTCGGCAAAACTGCTAAAGTCGCTGATTCTGCCCAAGAAAGTTGGTCTGGTGTGTTTCCAAAGTACCTCCAAGCAGCAACATCTAATCCTACCACATTCCCTCCAAAAGGGGCATGAGATGCGTAGAGAGCAAGAATTTTGTCCTTGCTGTATCTAAACTCCAATCGCGTGGCTTGTATGGCTTCAATTAACTTTTCGGCATAACTTCTCTTTTGTCCATCTCGTGCAAGTCTGATTGTTTGCTGAGTTAAAGTACTTCCTCCTCTTATGACGCGTTTTGCTTTCAAGTTTGTTATAAGTGCTTTTACTGTTGATACAGGGTTGATACCCCAATGATAA
Organism: Myroides sp. LoEW2-1; assembly: GCF_009767705.1. Taxonomy (NCBI): domain Bacteria; kingdom Pseudomonadati; phylum Bacteroidota; class Flavobacteriia; order Flavobacteriales; family Flavobacteriaceae; genus Myroides; species Myroides sp. LoEW2-1. Next base: position 12,153 of record NZ_WSPP01000200.1, read on the forward strand.
TTGAAGTACTCATCTTCATAGTGCGTAATACACATTTTAAACTTGTACGGAATAGTATCAGTTTCTGGGAATCTCCACTGTCCATCAGTGGCTATTTGGGCTCCTATTAACTTTCCTTCTTGACTTTCAATAACAGTCGAGTAGGGCTTGTCAAACAACTGTCTGGGCAAACTGAAATAATAGATTATTAGCAAAAGCAGAACAATGGAAACTTTTACTTTTTTCTTAGTACTCCACGTAGATATTTTATAGAATTTGTTTTTGCTCATATAAACACAAATAAATACAGGGAGTATAAGCTCCCTGTATAAAGTATAAAAATATTAGAATAATTATTTAACTACTTCTATCCATTTACCAGCTGTGCGAGAACGATATGAGTTATCGTACATTGCATTTGCATGCACACCTGGCATATAGTATTTACCTAAATAAGAGGCATTCAGATTGACTTTTAGAACTTTACTACTCTTTCCGCTGAGGTAGAAATAGAACATAGATCTATCATCTCTTATATCTGTATGACTTACTTGATTGTCGGAATCACCTGCTTCAGTGTAACGTAGATTGACAATTTCCCATCCAGAAGGTACAATGTGTGTAAGTGCTATATTATCCACTGATTTTATGTCGTTGTTTGTAATCGTTATATAAGCTATAAACTCAGTTCCTTGATTTAGTGTGGTTGGATCTATTGTCATACCTTTTGTATCAGTGAATGTAGTTTTGATACTTAACTTACTCTCATCTACCAATTCTTTTGCAATAGGAAGTATACCACTTGTAGCAACTTTTACATATAAAACGCCATTGCTTGTGTTTGTTAGCGACAATTCATTATTTGTTTTTAATGAAGTTAGGTCTTTATTAAAGAAGTTATTCTTGTCGTTAACAGTAGCAGATTGTCCATTTAGTGAGTATGTAGCTTTTATACCATTAGATTTAGCTAATTTTTTTGTGTATTGTGAAATAGCATTTAATCCATAGGCAGTGGTTTGCGTACTCATCCAAGTATCTGAACCAAGTTTGTGTGCCAATTCTGTAGCAAGTTCATATGTCCTTGTAGCATCGGAGTTTGTCAAGATTAGCGTTTCCAAGGCCATAGCCATATTTCTTTCATAAGACCCATAGTAAAAGTAATTGTTATCTCTATTATCTAAGCTGCCTTCTGTAGCGAGTTTTGTAGCAATTTCTTTTTGCCCTACTAAAGCATAGGCTGCTGCTAATCGTAGTTTAGCAATTTGTGAAATATTAGCAGTTTCTCTTAACCTGTTCATGGATGCTAATTCTGGAGCTCCAGCTAATGCTAAAGTATAAAGGCGATATGATTGAGCAACATCGTTGTTGTAGTTTGGTTGATGTCTCCAATTTCTCGCTTCATTTTGTTGATATGAAATCCAGTTCGCTTTACTTCCGACAGGTAAGACATATCCTCTTTTTTCAGCTTCTAAGAAGAAGTGACCAACATAAGAAGTAGCCCAATCATCTGCGTATGTTGAAGAACTCCAATAGCGGAATCCTCCATTGGACATTTGGCGTTCAGCTAATTTTACAATACCTGCATTAACGTTGTTTTGAATCGATTTCTTTTTAGAGTCGTTTAACTCCGTAAAGTCTTCTAAGAACAACTGCGGGAATACACCTGAAGTAATCTGTTCACTACATCCGTGAGGGTAGTTAATAAGGAATTTCAATCGAGATGTTAAGTTGATGCCAGGGAAATTTGACAGTTCTAAAACTGCAGTATTAGTTCCGCTTACACCAAAATTTTCCCAGTTTATTTTCTCTGTTTGGTTTGGATGAATTGTAATGGTATGGTTTTGTGTTGCAATTGGATTTGGATTTAGAACATCTAATTCTACTTCGTAGTTAGCCTTTTCTTTTCCAGAAGTAGCTTCTATAAGAATTTTAGATACACCTGTTTTTTGCAATACTTCTAAATCAAAATATACAATTTGATCACCAGGACTGCTGAATGTTATATTTTGAGAGCTTTCTGTTAACAATTTAAACTTGTCGTCTGTTTTAACAGTTACTTTCACATCTTTAATCTGTTTTTCCATTGCAAATACGGTAACAGGTAAAGTTACTTTTTCACCAGGTACAGCTCTTCGAGGTAAAGAACCCAAAATCATAAGAGGGTTATTCACTTTTACTGTTTTTTCAACATTACCATAAGCTTTTGTATTTGCATTGGCAGCTACTATCATAGTCCTAACAGAACCGATATATTTAGGCATTTTTAGTTTGTGGTTAGCCGTTTTTCCAGCTTCAAGTATAAAAGGACCTTCGTGTATCACGACAGGTTTGAACCTATTCGCTTTTTTCACTTCTCCTGCACCCAGATCTTCATCCCCTCCTATACTGAAAATTTGATTAATTGATCCACCATAGGCTCCAATTACATCATTGTAGATGTCCCATGTACGCACTCCTAAAGCTGTTTTTGAGTAGAAGTTATCCCATGGGTTAGGAGTTTTAAATCTCGTTAAATCTAATAATCCTTCTTCTACCACAGCGATAGTATAAGTCATTTTTTGTCCAGACTTTTCTTTTACTTGAATGCTGAAATCCGCTTCTGGCTGCAATCTATCAGGCATAGTGATGATTGGCTCAAGCTTTGTCTTTTTATCGTAAACGTCTATAGGGACAATACCATATAAGCGAATAGGTGAATTGTTAAGGGTGTTAGCGTGTGGCTGAATTGACGATATATTTATATAAATATTAGGAGCCATATTAGCTGTAGCAGTAAACTCAAAGTTTGTTTCGCCCTTAGTTGTTTTTACCCAATGTGTTTCAACGACATTTGTTCCATTTTCAATCGATACTAAAGCTCTACCGTTTTCACTTGAAGGGAAAGATAGTTTTACTTTCTCACCAACAGAATACTCTTTCTTATCCGTAGCAATAGATAACATAGTTGCTTCTTTAGCCTGACTACCTTTAGCTCTTGTAGAGTAGTATGGCCAATCTACATAAATAGTGGTTGCAGAAATATGCCCACTAGAAAGGTCTGTTGCAACTACTTCATAAGTACCCCAATCTTGCTCTGGAATCGTTAGAGTGTATTCACCAAGACCATTGCTATTCGTTTCAATTGTTTCTGATAGGTAAAGTGAATAATAACTTGATGTACTGTAATCTGAATATCCATTATTACCTCTGCTCCACCACCAAGATCCACTGTTTTTGTAGATATCTATTTTAATTCTTCCTTGTAGTGTTTCTTCTTGATCGTTTAACTTAACGAAGCTAAATTTTAACTTCTGATCTGTTTCATAGTATCCATATTTATTTGGATCTGGTGAAAGAATACCAACATAAGAAGAAAATGGTGAATACGTAGCAGTAGAAACGTCAGTAGACATATCTCCTCCGTTCTCAAATACTTTAGTTACGAATATTGCTTTTAGTAAACCTGCATTTTTGAAAGAATAATCTGAATCGAGGTAGAAGGAGAAATTACCATCATAGTCTGTACTTCCATTAAAAACTGTGTTATCTTGTGAATAGTCAGAATAGAGATTGTTTTCAAAAGTGTAATTTTTGAATTTCTTGAAGGCAGTAGGCTGCTTGATCAACTTCATTGTAACATTTGCTTTTAGGTTTTTAGCAGTAGTACCTTGCAGCCATTGAACATTGAAATCAACGCGTTTACTTGTTGTACTTGACAACACTTTACCTTCTACATTGTTTTTTATTTTTAAGCGGTTTGGCTTAATTGTTTCAATCTTGATTCTTTTATAGAACTTCACACCACCAACACTCAGGTTAGCTGACCAATTTCCTGTAGGTGCTTCAGCTGAGGTTTTTAATTGGAATACATAGTGATTAGTATTGTTTTTCTTGCGAATTATTTGATCTACAAGCTTTCCATAAGGATCACTAAAAGTTAATTTGATAGGATGTTGTGATGGCAACGGATTTGCTGTATCATCTAATATAAAGCTGATAAAGATGTCGTCACCAGGTCTCCATACTCCTCTTTCTGTGTATAGATAACCATTGATTCCGTTATTTAGCTTTGTACCATCAACATCAAAGTTGCTAATAGCTAATGCATTGTTTTCTTCAATTTTTACGTACGTAGTGTTTTTTTCGTGACGTACAATAGCAAATGAAGGTTTTTGTTTTTCTAAGTTAATGCTTAATAGACCATAAGAATCCGTCTTAGATGATGCTATTAGCTGTTGTTGGTAGGTGTAAAACTCAACTGTTGCAGCACCGATAGGTTCTGTTGATATTAAATCAGTTACTATTGCTGAATATACATTATTAGTTCCCCCTTTGATAATTACTCCTAAATCACTTGCAAGTACGTTAATTGCTTTTTTTCCTTGATAATAGTAGTAAGCTGGATCACATGGATTATCTCTTTCAGACCAATTGTAATAATAGTATTCATAATCATCATATTCGTCATATTCGTCACTATAGTCTGTTGCATATTGTTCATTACTATCGCTATTATCCTCGGTTGATTCCTCTCCACAGGTATATAAAGAATACGCTTTCTTCATACTAAGTTCAACTCTGTAGATAGCTCCAGGCTCTGGAGTAATGATAGAGGCTAAGTCAAGTGCATAAGTATTCCAATTGAGTAATGCTTTTGGATTAGCATTGGTCAGTTTTATTGTTGTTTCAGCTATAGGTGAAGCAACATTGTGTAAATTATAAGAACCATTTAAGCTATTGTCTTGTAAGAATTGCAAGATATTGTTTTCGAAGATTCGATATACCTTTACATCCACAGCATTCAGTGTTGTAGCTTGGAAATTTATCTTTAAATTCTGTGAACTTGGAAGTATAGTACCGTTACTCAATAATTCGATTTGGGGACTAAGTATACCAAAATTTACAGTGAAGTAATGTTCTAAATCTGATGTGATGTTTGACGTTCCGTCTAATCCTCTAATTCCACGATGTACAGTTAAAGTAACTTCATTTTTTATAGGTTTGTCTACATATACTTTCAAAACATTACCGTCAGTGGTATATGTCAATTTACTATTGTTATCCGAAAGTGAAATTAAACCCTCAAAAGACTGATTTTTCCTTAAAGGTTTAGAGAAATTAATCCAAACTGATTGATCATCGTTTGGAAATGTTTTAATGAAAAAAGGGTAAAAAGCATGATTTGGTGGGATACTAAAAGTAAAATCAGTATTTTGATTTGTATTCAGTGATTTTCCGTTTATACTTAATACTAATTCAGTGCTTTGATCTTGAGCGGTAATTTTCTTTGCGATAAAGGGAAATTCTTTAGCTTCACTTTTAGCTTCACTTGTTAATTGTAGTTCTACTTTCTCGTTGTTTTTAAGCTTCGCTGTAATAACCTTTTTTGCTTGTTCAGTAGTCACCCAGTCGCTTGAAGAAAGAACACCGTTAACGATAAAATTATCCGTGTCAACTGATTGTAAATCATTGAATTCTACGTTGAATGTTAAAGGTATGGTGTTAAATTGGAAATTAAATTCAGAAAGTTTATCTTCCAATTTTACTATTTCTCCCAATTTTAAACTCACTGCGTATTTTTGATCCTGTTTTAATCGTTCAGTTGGTTCAAATCGCAATACATTTGTTGGCAAATAGATAAGTTTACCCTTCACTGCTGGAGTGATCGTAAAGAGTTTTGAATCTACTTCTTGATTTGCCTCCCAGTCACCTATATTTTTAGTAAGACCTATGTCAATAGGTGCCTTGGTAGATACAACACCAGTCGTGAAAGACGCGATATACTCTGTGAATAGTTTAGGATTTGACAATGTCAAATCACTGTTTACGTCTTTTTTACAAGATTGTAAAAAGATAAAACAGAAACTAAACATGAGTATGAGTAGTTTTTTCATTTTCATATTAAGCAATTTTATTATGTTCTTTTTTTATTAAAAAATTCAATCATTAAGTTACTACATTCTTTTTGTAGTACACCAAATTTAATAGTCGTTTTAGGGTGTATTTTACCGCCCATTGCTCGATAGCCTCGTTTCTCATCTTCCGCGCCACATACAATTTTAGAAATTTGACTCCAATAAAGAGCTCCTGCACACATTTGGCAAGGTTCTAAAGTTACGAATAAAGTACAGTTCTTTAGGTACTTAGCGTTTAAAAAATTAGCTGCTGATGAAATAGCTTGTATTTCTGCATGGGCAGTGACATCGTGTAGTAATTCTGTCAGATTGTGGCTCTTTGCAATAATTTGATTATTGGCTACTATGATTGCCCCAACAGGTATTTCGCCTTTTAGAGCAGCTTCTTTTGCTTCATTGATTGCAATTTGCATGAAGTATTCATCAGAAAGTATATCAGTCATTGTGGTCTTAACATATTAAAGAATCAAAAGTAAAAACAAAATTGTAATTTTGTTTTTTATTTGTTAAAAAGAATGTCTTACACTATACTAAATCAGATACAAAACCCAAAGGACCTCAAGAAACTTACTATTGGTGAGTTAGAAGAATTAGCTCGTGAACTTCGACGTTTTATAATTGAAGTTGTGGCTACCAAAGAAGGGCATTTAGGTGCAAGTCTGGGTATGGTGGAACTGTCCATAGCATTGCACTATGTTTTTGATACTCCAAGTGATCAACTTGTATGGGATGTGGGACATCAGGCTTACGGACATAAGCTGCTTACTGGAAGGTTTAAAGACTTTTATTCCAATAGACAGAAAGGTGGAATAAGTGGTTTTCCAAAGAGAGATGAGAGTGTTTATGATGCTTTTGGTGTTGGTCACTCATCAACTTCTATATCAGCTATTCTTGGGATGGCAATTGCTTCTAAGTTGCAGGGTAATACTAAGAAGCAACATATCGCTGTTATTGGCGATGCATCGATAGCGGCTGGTATGGCTTTCGAAGGACTAAATCACGCCGGAGTTTCCGATACAAATATGCTTGTTATTCTCAATGACAATGCCATTGGTATTGACCCAAGTGTTGGCGCTTTAAAGGATTATTTAGCCTCAGTTAAGCAAGGGAAGAATCCCCGTGTTAACAATATGATCAAATCTCTTCACTTTAAGTATGACGGACCTTTAGATGGACATAATTTGCAGGATCTGATTAAAAAGTTAGAACAACTTAAAAAGAGAAAGGGACCTAAGTTTCTGCATTTGATTACAACAAAGGGAAAAGGACTTAAACAAGCAGAGGAAAACCAAGTGAAGTACCATGCTCCTGGTAAGTTTAATAGTCAGACAGGTGAATTACTAAAAGAAAAGACAGAGCAATTTCCAGCTAAGTATCAGGATGTCTTTGGGCATACTTTAGTAGAGTTGGCTAAGGCAAATCCAAATATTGTTGGTATTACGCCTGCTATGCCTACAGGAAGCTCAATGGGCTTTTTGATGGATGCCTTTCCAGAACGTGCTTTCGATGTAGGAATAGCCGAACAACATGCCGTAACATTAGCTGCGGGAATGGCTACTCAAGGTTTACTGCCTTTTTGCGCTATTTATTCTACCTTTTTGCAGAGAGCTTATGATCAGATTATTCACGATGTTGCTCTACAGAAGTTGCCAGTTGTTTTTTGTATTGACAGAGCTGGTTTAGTGGGGGAGGATGGAGCTACTCATCAGGGAGTATTTGATTTAGCTTATTTATCATGTATTCCCAATCTGATTATTGCTGCTCCTTTGAATGAAGTTGAATTGCGCAATTTGTTGTATACTGCTCAATTGGAAACTGAGTTACCTTGGGCTATACGCTATCCTCGCGGTAGAGGAGTACTAAGGGAAGATTGGAGACAATCTTTTTCAAAAATAAGCATTGGAAATGTTCGTGAATTGCAAAAAGGAAATAAATTTGTCATTCTGTCTACTGGTACAATCGGTAATCACGTGATTAGTGCATTTAACCAGGTGCAGAATAGTGCATGGGGTCATTGTCATTTTACCTTTGTCAAACCATTGAACGAGGTGGAATTGCATAGAATATGTCAGCAGTATGAGCGAATTGTCACTATCGAAGATGCTTCTGTCTCTGGAGGGTTTGGAAGTTTGATAAGTCAATTTGTAAGTAAGAATTATTCATGTGTGTCTGTTGAAAGTTTAGGTGTTCACGATCAGTTTGTCGAGCATGCTACTGTTCAGCAGCAATATGAAGAATGCGGTATAGATATAGAATCGATAATTAGAATTATAAAGGAATAAGTTTTGAAAAGGTTTACAAAAGTTTTAGGTAGTATTTGTTTTTTCTTTAGCATTTCTGTTGGGGGATATGCACAAGGTAATTTGATTGGTACTGATAGACCAGTGGCGCAGGTTGCCAAGGTGGAAGATGTTCAACGAGATACAGTTATAGTTCAAGAAAATCCTTTTAACCCTCTCATGGGATATATACCTCCTAAAGATTACAGTTACAACAGTATCAATTATACACGAGGAAGCGGTAATTATAACTTGCCTTTTTTTAAACCAGAAGTCTATGTGAAAGCGAGTAAACCCAAGTTTTCTGAAATTCAATTGAACTATAATCCAAAAATCGATTTACACGTTTTGCCTATTAACGATGAGATAATCGGTTATTGGGAAAAGAGCAATAAGCTTGGATTAGACCTGAACCAAATTGCCTTTGTGAATTGGAGTTCGGGTGGGGATAATTCTATTTCAGGGATTCTAAAAGGAGATTTTCAACGCAAGTATATAAAAGGACGATTAGTTTGGGATAATACTTTAAGTGTAAGATATGGTGTCAATAAACAGTCTGAACGCGAACTTCGCAAGACAGACGACGTTTTGGATATCAATTCTTCTTTTGGTTATAGAAAATCAAATATATCGGATTGGTATTACGTTGCTAAATTAAACTTTAAAACACAGTTTACGGATGGTTTTAATTATCCTAATACAGATGATCCAATCTCACGTTGGTTTGCACCAGCTTATTTGTTTGTAGGGGTTGGGGGTGAATATGTATTGCCGAAAAGCAGAATGAAGTTCTATATTTCGCCATTGACTTATAAAGCTACTTTTGTAGCCGATCAGACTTTAGCTAACCAAGGAGCTTTTGGGGTAACTAAAGCAGAAAAAGATGACTTGGGTAATATTTTGAGAAAAGGAAAAAAGTATAATGCCGAATTGGGTTTTTTATTGAGTAATGAATGGAAGAAAGAAGTGTTTAAGAACATACTTTTAGATCACAAGCTTACACTGTATAGCGATTATTTGAATAACTTTGGTAATATCTATGTTTCTTGGGAGTTAAAATTAGACCTCAAAGTAAATGATTACGTACGTGCCAATGTTGGTACCTATTTAATTTATGACGATAACGTAAAAACAAAAGTGGAACGCAACGGAGAGCAGGTGACAGAAGGACCTAAGGCACAGTTTAAACAAACCCTTGGTGTAGGTTTAGTATACACATTCTAAAATAGTAGCTATGAATAAAAAAATCTTTTTTACTGTATTGTTCTTTCATATCATTTCTATTTCATTCGGTCAGATAGAAGGAGAAGAATTCGTAGCGACGGACAGTTTGACTTCAGTGATTAAGGAAGTTGATTATAAGTACAGAGAAGATCAGTTTTATTTTGGTGTGACTCATACTTTGATGCAAGATAAACCCGCAGGTTATTCACCTTATTCATTTTCTATTGGTGTAAATGGTGGATTTTTGCGCGATTTTCCAATTAATAAAAGTCGCACTGTAGCAATTGCTCCTGGGATAGGTTACTCTTATTTAAACTTGAGAAGTAGTTTTGGTTTAAATGAGAATTTAGATTATGTCATCTTGGACAGTTATAAACAAAGTGCTTTATCAATTCACTCTATTGATTTTCCTATAGAATTTCGCTGGAGAAATTCAACTCCTGATAGCCATAAGTTTTGGCGTGTGTATTTAGGATTCAAAGCCAGTTATCGTTTCAGTGACCGCTTTAAAACTAAGACGAGTGAATATACAAGGTATTATCGAAATGACGATAATTTGAATAAATGGCTCTATGGTGTTTATGCTTCACTTGGATTTAATACGTGGAATTTCTACGTGTACTACGGATTGAACAATATCTATAAAAAAGATATGATTGCTAATGACTCTCAACGTTTGAAGATGTTGAATGTAGGGCTAATGTTTTACATTTTATAAAGTAAATATCTTAGCGTTGTATATAAAGAAAAATTGAGGTAGTATTCCAATTATTGTTCCCAAAATAACCTCTAACGAAGTGTGTGCTTTTAGGTATAATCTCGCACTTCCAATTCCTCCTAATAGCATTACCATTGCTATAAGTAGTATATGCCCCTGTATTTGATATTGAACTAATAAGTAAACAGTAAAGGTAATCATCGATGAGAATAACGCCATATGAGTACTGCATTTCTGTTTGACAAAAAGAAAGAGAAGTAAAAGAGTATAGGTGCATATCAATCCCCAAAAGTAAAGTTTAAGTTCGTACGCACTATTCTCCATTAAGATGTAATCTTTTAGGCTGATTAACAAGATGATATTGACAAAGAAAGGAAGAAGTCTTTCTCTTGGGTTATTCAGCATAACTGTTGAACTAATCAGCTTTAGGGAATGTAACAACAGGTAAATTGTAATAGGTAATAGTATAGTGATAATACCCACTTGAATGGATATAATGAGTATTTCTGTACTATTAAAGAAGTCACTTGTAAAGTAAAAATAAAGCAATACCGTAAATAGGGGAATTACTATAGGGTGAAATAGATAAGATAATATTTTAAGAGTTTTTTCCATATTGTTATTACCTTAAAACAAAGTACAGTTTCACTAAATAGAAAAATTAAATGCGTTTGCGCATTCTCGCCACAGGAATATCTAATTGCTCTCTATATTTAGCAACTGTTCTCCTTGCAATAGGATAGCCCTTTTCTTTTAATAATTCAGCTAATTTATCATCAGGATAAGGTTTGCTCTTTTCCTCATCATTAATGATGTTTTGGAGTATTTTTTTGATTTCAATAGTAGATACTTCTTCTCCTTGATCATTAACCATAGCTTCCGAAAAAAAGTTTTTGATTAAATGCGTACCGTAAGGCGTATCCACATATTTGCTATTTGCCACTCTTGATACAGTAGATATGTCTAAGCCAATTACATCAGCAATATCTTTAAGGATCATTGGTTTTAACTTAGTCTCATCACCAGTCATAAAATATTCTTCCTGGTAGTCCACAATAGCGCGCATGGTTACATAAAGTGTTTCTTGACGCTGTTTAATAGCATCAATAAACCATTTAGCTCCATCTAACTTTTGTTTGATAAACTGAACCGCATCTTTTTGAGCGTTGTTGTTTTTAGAAGACTCTTTGTAAGATTGCAACATCTCTTGGTAATCCTTAGAAACGTGTAATTCAGGTGCATTACGACCATTGAGAGATAGTTCTAATTCTCCATCCACTATTTTAATGGTAAAGTCAGGGGTGATGTGCTCTACTATGCGGCTATTTCCAACATAGGCACTTCCTGGTTTTGGATTTAACTTTTCAATTTCGTCTATGGCATTTCGAAGTTGATCTTTGGTCACGCCGTATTTTTGAAGTAGCTTATCGTAATGTTTTTTAGTAAAAGAGTCGAATTGATTTTCTATGATGTCTTTTGCTAATTCTATTGCATCTGTAGGTGTTTTATGTCTTAGCTGAAGCAGTAGACATTCTTGTAAATTTCTGGCACCTACACCAGATGGCTCTAATTCATGTACAATAGTTAAGATTTTCTCAACTGTTGCTTCATCTGTATAGATACCTTGAGTAAAAGCTAAGTCATCCACTACATCCTGTATTTCTCTTCGTATGTATCCCATATCGTCGATACTACCTACAAGAAATTCAGCAATAGCTCTGTTTTCATCTGTTAAGATGAAAGTGTTCAATTGGTTTAATAAATCTTGGTGAAAACTGTCAAAAGCAATGATAGGTGCTTCATAGTCTTCATCATCTTTACTGTAGTTGTTAGCTTGTAATTTGTATTCAGGTGTCTCATCATCACTTAAATACTCGTCAATATTAATATCCTCAGCCTCTATTCTGTCATTGTCAAAATCATCATATTCATCCGCATAGTTATCTTCTTCATGCGTAGATTCGTTTTCTTTACCACTTTCGAGGGCTGGATTTTCAATTAACTCTTCTTTCAACCTTTGTTCGAAGGCCAAAGTAGGCAATTGAATTAGCTTCATCAACTGTATTTGTTGAGGTGATAATTTTTGCGATAACTTTAATTGAAGACTTTGTTTAAGCATTTTGTTTAATAATTGTGCGAATAAAAAAATGTTTACTTTATTACAAATAATTATTTATCAAAAATAATAAAAAAATGTGATAAAGTAAACATTATTAATAAGTATCAAGACCCTTAAAACTCTGCGCTTTGTGGAGTTCTTGGGAATGGAATTACGTCTCTAATATTGGTCATACCTGTCACAAAAAGCACAAGTCTTTCAAAACCAAGACCAAATCCACTGTGAGGAGCTGTTCCGAATTTGCGAGTATCTAAGTACCACCATAATTCTTCTTCATCAATACCCATTGATTTTATTTTATCAACAAGCACATCATATCTTTCCTCTCTTTGTGAACCTCCTACAATCTCACCAATTCCTGGGAATAAAATATCCATTGCTCTTACTGTTTTACCATCCTCATTCATTCTCATGTAGAATGCTTTGATTTCAGCTGGATAATCAAACAAAATTACAGGACATTTGAAGTGCTTTTCTACTAAGTAACGCTCGTGTTCACTTTGCAAGTCAGCTCCCCATCCATCGATGATGTATTTGAATTTTTTATTTTTATTAGGCTTAGAGTTTCTCAATATATCTACTGCCTCTGTATAGCTAACGCGTTTGAAATTATTTTCCAATACAAAGTTTAGCTTCTCTAATAAAGACATATCACTTCTCTCTGCCTGCGGTTTGTTCTTTTCTTCGTCTTGTAAACGCTTATCTAAGAATACTAAATCATCATGACATTTTTCTAAGGTATATCTCACAACGTATTTAATGAAATCTTCTGCAAGATCCATATTGTCGTCTAAGTCATTAAAAGCTACTTCAGGCTCGATCATCCAGAACTCTGCCAAGTGACGAGAAGTATTTGAATTTTCAGCTCTAAATGTAGGACCAAATGTGTACACAGAACCTAAAGCCATAGCATAAGTTTCTGCTTCTAATTGACCAGATACAGTTAGGTTAGTTGATTTCCCGAAGAAGTCTTCTTTGAAGTTCACTTTTCCTTCTTCAGTTCTCGGTACGTTGTCAAAATCTAAAGAAGTAACTCTGAACATTTCTCCAGCTCCCTCTGCATCCGAACCTGTAATGATTGGCGCATTGAAATAAAAGAAACCATTATCTTGAAAGTATTTGTGTACTGCATAAGATAAAGTACTTCGAACACGCATAATTGCTCCGAACATATTTGTTCTGATTCTCAAATGCGCATTTTCACGTAAGAACTCTAAAGAGTGTTTTTTAGGTTGAATAGGGTATTCTTCTGGATTCGCCTCGCCGTAAACTTTTAATTTATTTACTTGAATTTCCACGTTCTGTCCAGCTCCTTTGCTTTCGATTAATGTACCAGTAACAGAAATAGCAGCACCTGTATTTACTTTTTTAAGTAACTCTGCTGGAAATTTGTCTAAATCTACTACACATTGAATGTTGTTGATTGTAGAACCATCATTTAATGCAATAAACTGATTGTTTCTAAAGGTTTTTACCCATCCCTTAGCTTTAACTTCATGCAGTAGGTTTTTACCTGTTAGAAGATCGACGATTTTCGTATGTTTCATGATGAAATATAATTTTAATAATCTGTATGTCTGTTTTTAAAAAACAAAATACTCGCAAATTTAGTAATTTTCTATCTATAATAGAAGATAATTGTCATATACCCATATTAAATTGTATCGCTTTTTTTTGTTTTCGATTAGATTCAGTTAAAAGTTCTATCCTCACAAAAAAAGTCAGCTCTATTACCTGCTGACTTTTCATTTGACTTAGTGAGTACACTGTGTTATCTTTTTTTGTAAATGCGTTCTTCTGCTTTTTGCATTGCTGCCTGAAGGGTTGTTATTTTTTTATTTTTAGCATCGTTTAATACTTCTAACGTTGTGTTGTAGATGTTTTCGGTGCGTTTTAACGCTTCATCTTGTCCATAGTGAACTATTTCCCCAAAAACATTTATTATTCCTCCAGCGTTGATTAAGAAGTCTGGTGCATATACGATTCCTTTGTCTTGTAGTATTTTGCCGTGAACTTGCTCTACTGCCAATTGATTATTAGCTGCTCCAGCAATTACTTGAGCTTTTAGTTTGTGAATAGAATCATCATTTATTGTCGCTCCTAAAGCACAAGGTGAATATATATCCATATCTTCAAGAAACAAATCAGCTCCTGTGAAAACCTTTGTGTTGTATTTTTGAGAAACGTATTCTACGCGTTCTTTATTTATGTCTGTTATCGTTACGATAGCTCCATTTTCAGTAAGGTGTTTTACAAGTGTTTCGCCTACATTACCTATACCTTGTACAAATACTTTCTTGCCGTTAAGGTCATCGGTACCCCATTTGAAATTTGCCGCAGCCTTTAACCCCATGAAGACTCCATAGGCAGTGACAGGTGAAGGGTTACCAGATCCACCAAGCTCTTTTGAAATTCCCGTTACGTGTGGGGTAATTGAGTGTATTAAATCCATGTCAGCTGTAGTAGAACCTACATCTTCTGCTGTTATATATCGACCACTTAGTGAATCTACATATTTAGCAAAAGCCTTAATCATCTCTGGAGTCTTATCTTTTTTCGAATCTCCTATGATTACTGCTTTACCACCTCCTAAATCTAAACCTGATATTGCCGATTTATAGGTCATTCCCCTGGATAAACGAAGTACGTCGTTTAAAGCTTCCCATTCTGATTGATAGTTCCATATTCTCGTTCCACCTAAGGCAGGTCCTAAATTGGTATTGTGGATACCGATAATAGCTTTTAGTCCTGAATCTTTGTCGTGGCAAAAAACAATTTGTTCGTGATTGTCAAAGGAAAACTGACCAAATACGGGATTAGATTTTTGTAATTCTTCTGGTGTAAAGGTTCTTGTAGTCATAATACTTACTGTTTTTTGTGATTTAATTCTTGTAAGTTAGTGAAACATATTGAATTAGCGTATGATAAATATTATGTTTTAGCGATGAGTATAAAAAAAATCCACAGTGCTGTGGATTTTTTAAAAATTGATTATAAGAATAATTCTTTAGAAGTTTATACTCTACAACTTATCGAAGAAGTAGAAAAAAAAAAATCCGCAAACCTGCGGATTTTTTTTAAACTTTCATGATTTCAGCTTCTTTAACAGCCAATATATCATCTATTTTTTTAACGAATGCGTCAGTTAATTTTTGAACTCTTTCTTCAGCGTCTTTACACATATCTTCTGAAGTTCCGTTTTTTTCTTCTTTCTTGATGTCATTATTAGCATCTTTACGAGCATTTCTGATACCTATTTTAGCATCATCAGCTTCAGATTTAGCTTGTTTCGCTAAGTCTTTACGTCTTTCTTCTGTTAACGCAGGGATGTTAATAATGATGTTATCTCCATTATTCATTGGATTCAATCCTAAGTTTGCAATCATAATTGCTTTTTCAATAGGTTGTAACATGTTTTTTTCCCAAGGAGTAACAGTTAATGTACGCGCATCAGGAGCATTGATATTTGCCACCTGTGATAGCGGAGTTTGAGAACCGTAGTAATCTACAAACACAGCTCCTAACATTTGAGGAGAAGCTTTTCCAGCACGAATATTTAATAATGATTTCTCTAAGTGAGCTACAGTGTTCTCCATAGACTCTTTTGCAGAGTCAATTATTAAGTTGATTTCTTCTGTCATAATTATAGGTTAATTTATGTTCACAGACACAGTTGTTCCAACTGTATCGTTCCCTTGACAAACTTTTAATAAATTATCTTCTTTATTCATGTCGAATACAACGATTGGCAACTCATTTTCTCTACTTAGTGTAAATGCCGTTGTATCCATTACGTTTAATCCTTTTGTCAGTACATCACTGAAAGTGATTTTTTCAAATTTAATAGCTGAAGGGTCTTTTTCCGGATCTGCCGTGTAAACTCCGTCTACTCTTGTACCCTTTAAGATTACGTCAGCGTTAATTTCCACCCCTCTAAGTACTGCAGCAGTGTCAGTTGTGAAATAAGGGTTACCAGTTCCAGCTCCGAAGATGATAATTCTTCCTTTTTCCAAGTGTCTCACTGCTCTTCTTTTGATATAAGGCTCAGCTACAGCTTCGATTTTTAAGGCAGTTTGCAATCTTGTTAACATACCAGCAGCTTCTAATGCTCCTTGTAAAGCAAGTCCGTTGATTATTGTCGCAAGCATTCCCATGTAGTCACCTTGTACACGGTCCATTCCAACATTTGCTCCAGCAACTCCTCTAAAAATATTTCCTCCGCCTATAACAATCGCGATTTCAACACCTAAGTCGTGAACTTTTTTAATTTCAGCAGCATATTCTGCTAATTTTTTTGGATCAATACCATATTGTTGATCTCCCATTAGAGCTTCTCCACTTAATTTTAGTAGAATTCTTTTGTATTTCATCGAAAGATTATTTTTAAAGTTTTGCAAATATAAAGATTATATACTTCTATAAAATAGCTTTTTGTAATTTATCTTGATTCCTTTGATAGGATTCCTTAGCGGCTTCATACCCAATGTTGTATATTTTATCCATTTTTTGACGATTTCGTTCAAAAGTAGAATAGTTTATTAACTCTTGAGGTTCAATCAACCAGTCGCACTTCTTACTCTGATGAATATTGCTCATAGCTGTCATTAATTCATAGGCACGAAGGGTGACAGCGCGTATAGAACTCAATTGGTCTTGTGGAACTTCTTGGATTGGTGTAACATTTATACCTATAACAAAATCGGTTACTTGTTTCATTATATTGATAGGGAAATTGTTTACAATACCACCATCACTATATATTTTATCCCCTATTTCGTAGGGAGAGAATATTCCGGGGAAGGCACTTGAAGCTAAAATAGCATCAGCTACTTTTGTATTATTATCAAAAATATGTAAAGTGCCTTTTGAAATATCTGTTGCTGTAATATACACTGGAATAGTTAGTTCCCCCAAAGTTTTATCACTAAAGACTTTGTTTAGATATTTATCAAATGCGTTTACATCGATCAAGCCTGCTTTTTTTAGGGTGAAGTGTTGCCAATTGAATAAATTGACAGACTTGAAAAAATCTAATATTTCTCTTGGTGGCATTCCATACGAATACAAACAGGAAACTATTGATCCTGCACTTGTGCCTGCAAGTGATGTAGGCTTTATGTTCTGTTCCTCTAAAAACTCTAATGCTCCTGCATGAGCGAGTCCTTTGTAGCCGCCTCCAGATAAAACTAATCCTATAGTTTTCTTACTCATAGTCCTTTGTATTGTTAAAGTGTGTTTGCTTAAAAAAGATGTATCTTTGAAATAACAAAGAATAAATTTACACAAAATGATACAGATAGACCTGAAAACGCTTGATAAAAGTTTTACTTACAGTGAATTTAGAACTTTCGTTAGCGAAGCTTTGGCAAATAATATTGCTGCTTTAGAGATTGATGAGAGTTATTTGAGCTATGCTCAATTGAATGAAACGCGCTTGAATAGATTAGATAAAACTTTAAAAGTCGGAGAAGAAGCTGCTGCTTATTTGCAACAATTGAAAAAAGATTACTTGTGGTTGGTTATCTCTGAATCTTGGTGTGGTGATGCAGCGCAAATCGTACCCATGATTAATAAAATGGCTGAATCATCTGACCGCATTGATCTAAAGCTTGTGTTCCGCGACAAGAACCTTGATTTGATGGATCAGTTTTTAACTAATGGAGGTAGAGCTATTCCAAAATTGATTATTGTTGATAAGGAAACGATGCAAGTTGTAGCTGATTGGGGACCACGTCCTGTTTTAGCTCAAAAACTTGTAGAAGACTACAAAGCGGCTCACGGGACAGTTGATGAACAAGGAAAAATCGAACTGCAAAAATGGTACACAAAAGATAAAGGTAAAGAGGTTGAAAGTGAAATTATAGCACTGATGAAATCTATCTAATTCCTGAGAATATAATAAAGCTCTTTCTTATTAACGAAGGAGCTTTTTTAATGTGTTTTATCTACTTAAGTTTTTGTTCTTTTAGAAGTCTCTGTCTCTTGGTTGTCTTGATAATATCAGTGTTTATATACTCGAGTGTGCCTTTTGTTTCTCCTTTTTTTATCTCGTGATTTCGAAAGGCGTTTTTGTGTTTGTGAGATGTATTTACTTTTGTGTTTTTGATTGAAAGAAAGGGAAAGCAGTAGTTAGCAAATAGGTATCTTGTAGTAAAGTAGTAGCTTCGTGATATTGCCTTATGCTTAATATATATTGGCTTTATGTGTAAAGACCTCCTTTTTGAGTGGATTGAAAGAGGGACGGAGATATTCAGTTTTAGGCTCATGACCGAAGTAGATCAATGGAGTTCGTTTCTTTTTGAATTTTATTAGAGACAGTACGAATTGTCTAAAAATGTTCTCGTCCTATTTTGATTATTCAATCAAAATAGGACGAGATTTATTTTTGTCTAACGGAGTTAGTGATATTTGAAAAGTGATGTTTGATTTACCTTTCTATTGCTCCCAGCATTGTTAAATGTTGAAAGTATGACATACCTGCAGGATTTAGTCCAGGTAAACCTTCTGGTATCGGTTGATTCAGATTTTCAAAATACTCAACCCACACTGGAAAGAATTCTTCTGTGTGTTTTGACTTATAAGTCATGGCAAATAAATAAAAGAATGATTTGCCATTATTAGCATATTTAAAGGCATCGTACAATAATTCGGAACAATAATATTTTCCGTTATCGAGTAAGTAATTCTCATCATATGGAACTCCTACTTGTTGTAAAGAAAACTCCTTCGCTTTTTCTATTAGTTTGCGGTATTTCTTGTTTATTCTACCTAAATGACTTGGATTGGGTGATTTGTCCAGGAACTCATCTAATGGGGTGATACATACCTCTGGATGAGTAGCTTCAATAACTTGTAGTTTGCCTTCGTGATTAATAACCATTCCAATATGGTTGAAATTGTTGTCATTATACCCAAAAGTTACTTCGTTTATTGCATCGCATAATGGTCCACAATTAAGGTTTTGAAAGATTAGATCTCCTTCTTTTAATTCTGTTTTCTGTGCAAAACTCAAAAAAGGCACTAATGTAAATAGTAAAAATAGTTTCTTCATTTTATCAAAAAATAGTAGTTGTGCTAAAGTACAATTATCTGTTAGTTTGAACAATTTTTTAAAATCAATTTAAGTTTCTTCTTTTCTGTATTTTGGTTGAGTAGAGCGTGTTTAGATATAGAAAAGTACGAAGAGTCTATTTTGTAGTTGTAGAGAGAGAACATGGGGAGAGTGGGGTGTTAGTATGTAAAAATAGTAGTATTTAGGTGAAATAGCTTCAGTAGTCTTTTCAAGTTTTTTCTGTTCTAAGCAGATTAGGACTTGTTTGAGTTATTTGTTCTTAAGTGAAGCAGATTGAGAGATTATCATTAATTTAGCCAATCGAAAAGTTGAGATATGGAAAGTTTTGTAGCCATTGATTTTGAAACTGCTAACCAATATAGAAGTAGTGTTTGTAGCGTAGGATTAGTAGTTGTAGAGAATCACGTCATTACAGATAGTTATTATAGTTTGATAAAACCTATTCCTGATTTTTATAGTTATTGGAATACGCAAGTTCACGGATTGACCTCTGAAGATACAGCATCTGCTCTTTTTTTTCCTGACATTTGGCAAGAGATGAATGCTATTATTGGCGACTTGCCTTTAGTTGCGCATAATAGTGTTTTTGACGAGGGGTGTTTTAAAGCTGTTTTAGCAGCCTATGATTTACCCATACCTAACAACCCATTTTACTGTACATACAGAAAAGCAAAGAAGATGTTCCCTGAATTGCCTAATCACAAATTAAATACGGTTTCTTCTTACGTTGGATATAACTTGAAAAATCACCACAATGCTTTGGCTGATGCAGAAGCGTGTGCGTTTATAGCACTTGAGGTGTTTAACGATTAGAGGTATTATAGTTTTCTGAAAATTTTCATCCAATTTCTTTTTTAAACCATTCGTAAATTAACGTATCGTTTCTTAATTAAATATTAAAATAACAGTGTTCGTTTTGCGTTTACTCACAAAATAGCTTGCTTAACTATTTATTCTTATCGTTTTTATTTGACTCATTGTACATTTATAAAAAACTTAGAATGAAAAATGGAATCAATGTTTAGTTTAAACAGGTATCGCATAGCATTGTGGATGTCTATAATGACTGGATTTTGTTATGGAGTTATATCTTGTAAAGAGAAAAGCCCAAACAAAATTGGTGCTTTGGAAGCAAAGGAGCAAAATTACCATATAGATTTAAAAACTGACAGTGAAAGCAATGAAAGTGAAAAGCTTGTCAAAGTGGAAGCATTTGGAAAAAAGGGAGAAAAGTACAAAGGGGAGATTGTATTTAGGGGGGAGAATGCTGCAGGTTATATTTATGTCAATTCTGAGGAGAAGATTTTTGTAGATGTAAAAGAATCTATTGATGGTGGATTTGAGGCTATTGATATTAATGGAAACAAATATTTCTTATTATTAATGCGCTAATCTGCATATCAGAAAATCAGTTTGAGATAAACTTTAAATTGCATCAGTATTTCTTATGAAAAGTTATTGCTATCTAAAATTGGAGAATAAGCTTGTAGTTCATACTATCTTAGAAAGGTATGCTTTCTTGTTTTCTAACACTTTTATATCTTATCTTTTTTATTGTTTATTGGTTCTATAACAGTGGATCTACTTGTATGTCTTAAATATTGGGTGATTTACTGGAGGTAAATTTTTAAAGCCTTTAGAACGGTAGTAACGAGGTATAGTGATGATTTTTCACTATCCTTAAATCAATAAATGTTTTATCTATTGCTATTTCTTGTTTTTTTGTAGTGTATCTAACTGTCTAATTGTATTCGGCAGCGAACGCTCTTATTTGTTCTTTTGGAGGATTAAGCAAAGGAGTAATACCCTTTTTATTGGTTGTGAAAATTTTGAACTACATATGAGTCTATTGAATATTTAATATAATAGGGGATTTGTTAGGAGTTCCTTGGGGGTTTCTTGCGGTATGTTAGGGGTTTTGCTCGCAAAAAGACGTGTTTTCCGAAGAAAACCCCTAACATACCGCAAGAAACCCCGAAGAAAGTACCTGCAAATTAGTACTGATTTAGTTGTGTATAACCAATACAAAAGCATTCAGTACGAAACGAAATTTACCACTATGTAGTTTGGATAGTTGAGTTAAGTACTTTCGCTTATGTTTGGTATTCTTTCTTTTAGCTATTGTGCTATTGTCTTTTTATGGCCTTTACCAGCTTTGAATGTAGAAAAGATCTATCAATTAGTTATATATAAACTTACGATGTAGTGAAAAGGTTATATGAGAGAGTATTTAAAGCAGCGCAATTGTCCGAAGTTATGGTTATGTTCCTTACATGGTTTGCAATTGCATTTACTGTGGTTATTATAGTATTAAACCTTATTTGTTTTGAAGATGGCTCTCTCATTCATGGTCTTGCTACTTTGGGTTTAGGTAAGCATCATTTGTTTTTGTAAGCCCCTGATAGCTTTTTTGTAAATGTTTCTTTCTACATAGGTAAAGAGTGTGAATTTTCACTCTTTTCCATTAATACTATTGAGATTCTATTTCAATGTAATAGGTGAGATTTTCATTTTGGTTTTATTATTAGCCATTAGTGGATATAAATGCCTTTTTAATCATTGTTGTTTAATGTCTTTGGCTAATCGATAACAAGGTATGCACCCGAGCAAGTACATCTTGTGAGATCTAATTATTCTTCTACATTATCCAGGATAAGTTTCTTGTAATTATGAGGATATAAGTCTGCGATATTCTT